>JAEZBW010000674.1 GCA_023426765.1 Bacillota bacterium | reverse complement strand
TACGACATCACCGCCTCCAGCGAAGGCCGGGGCATCATGCTCGACGTGGTGGACCGGGTGGCCCGGGAAATCTTCATCCCGTTTTCCGTGGGCGGGGGCATTTCCACCGTCGAGGACATGCGGGCTGTGCTGCTGGCCGGCGCGGAAAAGATCTCAGTCAACTCCGCTGCCGTCAAAAACCCGGACATCATCAGCCAGGGCGCGGCCGCTTTCGGCTCCCAGTGTGTGGTGGTCGGCATGGACGTCAAACACGTCGGCGTGTCCGAGCAGATTCCCTCGGGCTACGGAATCGTTATCCACGGCGGCCGCAAGGCCATGGGCCTGGACGCCCTGGAGTGGGCCAGGACCGTCGAAGCCCTGGGGGCCGGCGAAATCTGCTGCAACTCCATCGACGCCGACGGGGCCAAGACCGGCTATGAACTGACCCTCACCCGCCTGATCGCCGAAGCCGTCACCATCCCGGTCATCGCCTCCGGCGGAGCCGGCAATCCCGATCACATGGCCGACGCCGTCACTGTCGGCAAGGCCTCGGCCGCCCTTATCGCCTCCATCGTCCACTACGGCGAATACAGCATCAAGGACTGCAAGGACCATATGGCCAAACGAGGCGTCAAGGTCCGCAACATCTGGTAATGCCAAGTCCATAAACGGGCAGGGCCCGCATCCGATGGAACGAACCGCCATCGGATGCGGGCCCTGCCCGTTTTCGCGGCCGTTACGCGCCCTTAGGCACGTCGCTTTTGGGACAGGATGCGCGCAGATGGCAGACGGCGCAGCCACCAAGATAGGGATCGTGGGTCATAACGGCGTATTGGACGCTGACGTTGCCGACCTCGTTCCAGACGAGGCCCAGACGCTCGATGCGGCGTTTGAGGTCGCGGTCCGGGGTGGGCAGGGGCGCGCAAGCGCCGGCCTCGATTTCCGGGACCTGCTCGCCGGCGGCGGCCATGACCATGGAAACGGCCAGATTGTGAATGGCGAAGCCCTCGGAAGGCGAGCGGCCCCAGGCTTCCTCCACCAGGCCCTCGGCGGCGGGTTCGAGGAAATAGAGCACCACGCCGCGCTTGGAGCCGGCCGGGGCGAAGCGGTAGCCCTTGAGGTGTTCCTTGAAGGCGTCCCACTGGGACTGGCACAAATCGATGACGTGTTGTTCGACCTTGGGAGCGCCGCAGACGCGCAGGTATAAAAACAGGTCGAATTCCGGATTGGGGGACAATTTTTCAACGTTGAGCTTGCCCAAGACAGCCTCCCGGCGGGGTGTAGTCCGGGGTGTGTAGCCTAGGCAGGCCTCAGACTCAAGGCCGCCTGCCTGGCAAAATATGTCGCTTGGCTTTGTTTCCTCGCGTGATGACGGCGCTGCGCCTTCCGGCGGCCGCCAAGACCGTCATGACAAACCGCCCGGCATCCCTGGCGGTTTTTTTGTGGGTGACAACAGGCCGCGATCCGTGTTTATGGTCGTCTTTTGGCGGCCGCTTGCCCGGGCCGCCCTCGGACCACGGACCGGCCGCCCATCGCAGCTTGCGCAAGGCCCATATATTCCACTCCCCTTTTGACCATACCGCAAAGGAGCCGCCATGAGCGCCAGCGACGCCCCCACCGGGGCCATTTTGCAACGTGACCAGCAGACCTATGCCATCGTCCCCCGCACGCCGGTGGGACTGATCTCCCCCGAGGTGCTCGAAGCCCTCAACCTCGTCGTCAAGAAATACGCCGTCCCCATCGTCAAGATCACCTCCGGCCAGCGTCTGGCCCTGGTCGGGGTCAAGGCCGAGGACGTGGACGCCATCTGGAAGGACCTGGGCACGGACGTGGGGCAAGCCTTGGAGCTGTGCGTGCATTTCGTCCAGGCCTGCCCGGGCACCAGCGTGTGCAAGTTCGGCGTCCAGGACAGCCTTGGGCTGGGCCTGGAAATGGAAAAGCTCTTTGTCGGCCGCGATCTGCCGGGCAAGTTCAAGCTGTCGGTGTCGGGCTGTCCGTTTTGCTGCTCGGAAAGCTACGTGCGCGACCTGGGCGTGCTCGGCAAGAAGTCCGGCTGGACGGTGATCTTCGGCGGCCATCCCGGAGCCCGGCCGCGCATCGGCGACGTGGTGGCCGAGGATTTGACCAAGGAGCAGGTCATCGACCTGTCCGAGAAGCTCATCGGCTACTACGCCGCCAACGCCAAGAAGCGCGAGCGGGCCGCCCGGTTCGTGGAGCGCCTGGGCATCGAGGCCATCAAGCAGGCCGTGCTGGGCTGAAGCCGCTTGTCCTAAAGGCCAAACGCCCCGGCCGCAAGCGTCAGCCGGGGCGTTTGGCGAAAACCAGTAGAAATAACGTTAATTTTTCCGAGGTGTTGCAGACATGCTGTCGTCTGGACTCACCACAGCCATGTTTGACCGGATTTCATCGACAAACTGTCTTCGGCACTGCGCGACATACAGGATGCTCTCTTCCACATCCAGACTGCGTCCTGAATCGACGACACGGCAGAGCCTGGCATGCACCGCCGCAACCGTCTTCAAGGCGTCCTTTCGCTCTCCTTCCATCACCGCCTCCTGGCCCGCGGCATCCAGCGAAGGGGTGATCAACAGCGCGCCGTAATCCAGCAAAACGCCGATATTGCTCTTTGACACGACGACTTCATCCATGACGTCATCAAAGGACGCGCCATATTTCAATTGCTTGAAAATATGGAGCACGGTCTCCATTTCATCCATCACGCCGGATGACCAGGAAATGACT
>JAEZBW010000663.1 GCA_023426765.1 Bacillota bacterium | reverse complement strand
CGCGATTCCGGGTGGACGATGAGGTTGCCGTAGGCGTCGCAGGCCATGACCCGGGCGTCGGGCATCCCGGCCATGTGCGGCAGTTGCTGGGCCAACCCGCCAAGGTCGAGTTCGCCGGCCAGAATGGTCCCCTTGGGGCCGCGCACCCCGATATACACGCAAAGCCGGCCGTCCACGGGCGACGGCAGGGGCCGCGACAGCATGAGCCGCTCACCCCGCAGCCGGTCGAACTGGAGCGGAAAATCCGCCCCGACCTGGCCCGGCGGGGCGGTCTCGGCCACCATGCCCGCCGCGTCGATCCAGAGCAGCCGGCGCATGGTGGGCGAAAAAAGGAGCAACTCGCCAAGCGCCTCGCCGCCGGCCTCGCCCTGGATGTCCGGCAAACGCCGGGCAAAGACCTCAAGGGAGCCATAGGCGTTGTCCAGGTAGGCCGAAACAAAGGTGGCCAGGGTCTTGGCCAGGCGGACGTTGTCGCGCTCCATGGCCCGCCATTGCAGGCCCACGGTGGCCGTGGCCAAAAGCGCCAGCAAGGCCAGCCCCGGCGCGACCAGCCGCAGGAGCAGGCTGCGTCCCACCACCCGGCTCAAGGGGGAAATCCGCACGAATCAGTCTCCCTCAAGGGCCGAAAAACGCCCGTCTCGGATGGTGACCAAAAAGGTCTGGCGGTGCACGTCGCCGTAAGCGTCGAAGGCGAAGGCGCTCATGAGCCCTTCCTGCTGGCCCAAGGCCAGCAAGGCTTCGGGCAGGCCCGCCGTCTGTCCGCCGGTGCGGCCCAGGGCGGCGGCCAGGACCGTCACGGCTTCGTAAGCATAGACGGCGGCGAAATTGGCCGGCCAGCCGAAGCGTTCCTGGTAGCGGCGCATGAAGCCCTGGAACTGCGGCCGAGGATTGTCCTCGGTATAGCTGGCCGCGAACACGATGCCGTCCACGCTGCGCCCGCCCATGGTCAAGATCTCCCGGGTATAGGGCCAGGTGGGGCACAGGATGGGCAGCCGCAGGCCGGCCGTGTCCATGGCCCGGGCCAGGGCGGCCACGTCCTTGGCCGAAGCGGCGGCCACCACGGCCCCGACGTCTTGTTGCGACGTGGTCTTCAGCAGCGCCGCCCAATCACTGCCCTCCCGGGAGGAAAACATCCGGCGGCAGGCCACGTGCCCGCCGGCCTCGGTGAAGGCCTGGTCGAAGGCGTCCAGGAAACTTTGGACATAGGAAAGGTTGTCGCTGTCGCCGAGCAGGCACACCGAGAACAGTCCGGCTCCGACGGCATGGCTGGCCAAAGCCTGGCCCCAGGCTTCGTTGGTGGGGATCACCCGAAAAAACAGGTCTTTTTTCCCCGAGAGTTCGGGGGTGGCCGTGGTTGGCGAGATCATGACCAGACCGGCGGCGGCGGCCTGGGGCAAGGCGGCCAGGGTCTGGGCGCTGGTCATGTGACCCACGATGGCCGAAACACCGGCTTTGATGAGTTGGGCGTCGGCCTCCACGACGGCTTCCGGTCCGCCGCTGTCGTCGCAGGCCACAAGCTTAAGCGGCCGGCCGGCGATGCCGCCCCGGGCGTTGATGTCCTCCACGGCCAGGGTCGCGCCGTTGCGGCCCTGCACCCCGAGATCGGCCCGGCCGCCGGTGAGCGGCCCGCTGTAGCCGATGAGGATGGGTTCGTCCCTGCCGCAACCCCAGGCAAGCAGGGCGCAGCATAAGGTCAGCCAGACGACAAGACGCATCAATAACCCCGCTCCGACCGCCAAGGGCCGATAAAGCAACAAGGATAGTTGTCTTTACGACAGCCGATCCGCCGCCGCAATGGCCTTGTCGCCGCCCCTTCGCCACACCTTGCCACGGCCGTCGCCCTCCCGTACCTTGACGACATGCAACGCAAGCCCCTTACCCTGCGCAACAACGAGGAACGCCGCCTGCGGGCCGGACACCTGTGGGTGTTCAGCAACGAGGTGGACACGAAAAAAACCCCGCTGACGGCCTTCGCCCCGGGCGAGGAAGCCCTGGTGACGGCCTCGCGCGGCCGCCCCCTGGGTGTGGCCACGGTCAACCCCGGCTCGCTCATCTGCGCCCGGCTCATCGACCGCGACCCCGAAACCGCCCTGGACGCCGACTTTTTCCGCGCCCGGCTGCGCGAGGCCCTGGCCCTGCGCCAGCGGCTCTACCCCACGCCCCACTACCGGCTGCTGTTTTCCGAGGGCGACCATCTGCCCGGACTGGTCCTGGACCGCTTCGGCGACGTGGTGGTCGGACAGTGCAACACCGCCGGCATGGACGCGCGTAAGGCCCTGATCCTGGAGGCCATCCTGGCCGAACTGTCGCCCCGGGCCGTCATCTGGCGCAACGACAGCGCCTCGCGCGATCTCGAAGGCCTGCCCCGGACCGTGGAGGTCGCCTACGGCGACGCCCCGGACCACCTCGACGTCGAGGAAGACGGGGCGCGCTTCACCGTGCCGGCCCTGGGCGGCCAAAAGACCGGCTGGTTCTACGACATGCGCGAGAACCGCTCCAAGCTGTGCCGGCTCGTGGCCGGGCGCACGGTGCTCGACCTTTTCGCCTACGCCGGGGCCTTTGGCGTGCGGGCCGCCCTGGCCGGCGCGGCCAAGGTGGTCTGCCTGGATTCGTCGGAAGCGGCGTGTTCCATGGCCGCCGAGAACGCCGCCCGAAACGGCGTGGCCGACCGGGTGACGGTGGTGCGGGCCGACGCGGCCGATTATCTCGAAGCCGCCGCCGCCGAAGGCCGGACCTTTG
>JAEZBW010000653.1 GCA_023426765.1 Bacillota bacterium | reverse complement strand
GGACAAGCCCGCGGAAGGTTCTTGAATGCAGGTTCCTTCGAAGCGCTGGATGCTTATCTCCCGAGATACAAGAATCTTTTTAAACATTATGAACCCTATATGGACACACTTCGCAGTGTATCAACAGATGGAAAAATCTATATCCTGGACATTTGGAGCCGTCAGTATTGGCTGAATGACGGACAAGACGATTTCTACGAAGGCGATTATAACGGCCCGGCTTTCTGGATTCAGAAAGACGTTCTTGCCTGGGACAATTACTCATATCCCAAGACATTGGATGCGTTCTTCGACCTCCTGGATCGTTATGCCAAAGCTAATCCGACCATTGATGGTCAGCCCGTTCTGCCTTTCGAAATTCATTCACAAGACTGGCGTTCGTTCTGCCTGAAGAATGCTCCTCAGCATTTGATCGGCGGACGTAATGAAGGTGACGTTGTTGTTAAACCCGGCACCCTTGAAGTCGAAATCTACCAGAACAAATGGTATGCCAAAGACTATTACGGAAAACTCAACGAAGTATTCAAAAAAGGCCTGATCAATCCTGAAACCTTCACCAGAAACTATGACAACTACCTGTCCGTTATTTCCACCGGTCGTGTACTGGCTATGTTTGACCAGCAATGGAACTTCCAGGACGGTGAATTTGTATTAATTTCCGAAGGTAAGATTAACAGAACCTATGTTCCCCTCGGCATCAGCTATGATGGAAAACTGGTTCAGTACAACAGGGTTAGAAACGAAGGAATCATTGGCGGTAACGGTATGGGTATCAGCGTTAAATGTAAAGACGTTGAACGCGCTATGCTGTTCATGGATACTCTGCTGCAGGAAGACGTACACCGTCTGATGTACTGGGGTATCGAAGGCGAAGACTACTATGTTGACGCTAACGGTCGTTACAGACGTACCAAGGAACAAAAAGCCAACTTTGACAACCCAGACTGGCGTCTTGCCAATGCTGGATTGGTCATCGGCGACCAGTTCCCGAAACTCGAAGGCCGCTATTCCAATGGTAACTCCACTGGCGCAGCAACACAGCCCGAGGAAAGACTGGAAAACCAGGATCCGTACGACAAGGAATTCTATCAGCATTATGGTTTCTACACCAAGTCCGACTTCCTGCCTCTGATGGATCATCCCGGTTATCCTGAAGTTTGGTCCATATTCTCCACAATGGAAGAAGACAACATTGCCAAGCCGATATTCGACCAAATCACCGATCTCCAGAACCGTTACCTGCCAGGCGTAATCATGTCCGATAACTTTGATGCTGCCTGGACCGAATACGCGAAGAGATACGATAGTGTCAACTATCCGGCATTGGAAGAAGAAATCGAAAGACAGATTCAAGCTCGCTTGAAGAAATAAAACCATTAACCTGCTCTTCTTTCAAAACGATAAATACAGAAGAGGCGACCGCAACACCGGCCGCCTCTTCTACATGATATCGTGAACCGGTTGAGAACCAGGGCTAGGGGGATAACAAAATGAAAACCAAAAAGGCAAGGTCTAAAGAAGATTTTTTAAATCAATGTCGAAAACAAAAGCAATTGATCTGGATTGCAGCTCCCTTTTTTCTTTACTTTTTCATTTTCTCATATTTACCGCTATGGGGTCTTACCATGGCGTTCCAGAACTACAAACCCCAAAGAGCCTTTTCTGAACAGGAATGGGTTGGATTCAGACATTTTCAAAACCTTTTCACCGACCCGGATTTTTACCGCGTCATGAAAAACACCCTGGGGATGAGCATCATCAACCTGGTGTTGGGGTTTGTTTCGGCCATCGCGTTCGCATTGCTCTTAAACGAGCTGACGGGAGGCTTCATCCGGTTTAAGCGGATAGTGCAAACCATATCGTATATGCCGCACTTCCTCTCATGGATTATCGTGTGTGGTCTGATCTCAAATATCCTGGCCATGGACGGAGGCGTCATCAATGAATTGCTGATGACCTTCGGGCTTGTAAAAGAGAAAATACATTTCATGGGGAAACCGGAGTATTTCTGGTGGATTGTAGGCTTCTCAAATGTATGGAAATCCATGGGCTGGAACAGTATCATCTATCTGGCGGCGATCACTTCCATCGACCCGGCGCTGTACGAAGCTGCAGCCATAGACGGGTATGGTCGTTTCGGCAGAATGTGGCACATCACCTTACCGGGCATCAAATCCACCATTATCGTCCTTCTTATCCTGAACGCAGGATGGATCCTCAACGCAGGATTTGAAGTTCAGTATATTCTGGGTACCAATGGTATGGTGCTGGATGTTTCGGAAACTATCGATATTTTTGTACTGAAAAGAGGCTTTGGCCGGGCCGGAGGTTTTGCCTTCGGAACTGCAGCCGGCATGTTCAAAACAGTGGTCAGCGCGGTGATAATATTACTGTGCAACAAAATCGCCGGTTGGGTAGGAGAGGATAAACTCGTTTAGTATGACGGTTTCGTTGTGCTATCCGGCTTGGAGGTAAATCAAAATGAGAAAATCAATTGGTGATAAAATTATTGATGCGATTATTGTGTTCTTTATGCTCATCGTCGTCATAGTCATGCTGTATCCGCTTTGGAACACGTTGATCACATCCTTTAACGATGCAAAGGATTCCATCAAGGGATCACTCTACCTGTGGCCGAGAAAATGGACGCTTTTTAATTACCAAAGCGTATTTAAGACAGATAAAGTGTATAACGCTTTTCTGGTGTCGGTTGCCCGTACAGTGCTCTCAACGGCGCTCAACGTGCTCTTCTCAGGTATGCTCGCATATGTATTAAGCCGTAAGGAATTCGTTTTCCGCAAGTTTTTAACAACCTTTATGGTCATGACAATGTATGTCAATGCAGGTCTTATCCCGCAGTATTTCCTGTACCGCAGCCTGGGTCTGATTGACAGCTTCTGGGTCTATATTCTTCCATCACTGGTGGGTGCGTTCAACGTAATCGTCATACGCACATACATCAATTCATTACCTGCATCCCTTGTGGAATCTGCAAAAATAGACGGCGCCAGCGAACTGAGAACCTATTTCAGCATTATTTTTCCGCTGTGTATGCCGGTTTTGGCCACCGTTGCTTTATGGGTCGCCGTAGGTGCATGGAACTCGTGGTTCGATTCCTTCATCTTTGCGCCCAAACAGAACCTGAGTACCCTTCAATATGAAATGATGAAGATTTTGTCCTCATCCATGCAGTCGGGGGTCAGGCAGCCCGATTATCTGGCCGAATCGCAAACGTCACGCAACATGGTTACTCCAAATTCACTGCGTGCGGCCATGACAATGGTAGCAACTGTACCTATCCTTTGTGTGTATCCCTTCCTGCAAAAGTATTTTGTAACGGTGAACATTGGCAGCGTCAAAGAGTAATTTCAACTTGAGCCAAGATACCTTTCCCCACTGGTCAAATTTGACCAGGCTACCTGTTCCCACTGGCTCTGATTAAAAATAGAAGGTGTACAGCCAGGCTGTACACCTTTTTTTGCTGCTAAAGGGCAGCCACCTCCATAACAATCTTCAACGCAGATCACTCCTTTCAACAAAAGTGTCGGCTTCCGGATACCGCATACACGAAACGCCAGGCGCTTTGTGCATCTTAATTATAAGCCCTGCAGGCAGGTGTTCACAAGCTACTCCTTCATTATAACGGAATTTTCCTTCTGTGAAAATAATCCATTTACTAGCGTAATTGTTTTTGTTGTTATAATATATCATCATAATCTGTACGAAATATATGAAAGAAGTAAAATATGGAATAACGGTACAATTCGCTTTAGTTGCATATAACGGTGCAGCGTACCATAAAAAAGCGAAGAATGGTTAAAGGGGTGGTTTGAGTGAGCAAGCGAAAACGGGCACCCGGTAAGGCAGCAGCAAAAAAGAATACCCATAGTTTCTTCAGCAATCTCATCGTTTTGTTTTTTCTCATCATTGCTGTTTTTCTGGTTGCTTTTTACCGTTCCTTTTTAACCTTCTCTGAAACCATGAAGGAAAACATTGAACGCAATATCATCATCAGGGCTGCGGAAAACTCGCTGCATATCAAAAACAGCATAAAAAGTGTGATCAATCAGATTGACGGAATCGTGCAAAGAACGGAAATCCGTTCGATGAAGTGGGAGAGCCAGGAACCGATTTTAATGATGGAGTGTGAGCGCTGCGGAATTGAGAGCATTCAGATAGCCGATTTGGATGGAAAAGCACATTCTACCAG
>JAEZBW010000491.1 GCA_023426765.1 Bacillota bacterium | reverse complement strand
GCCATGCCGCCTGCCCCGTGGCACATGGGTACGCCACCAAAGAGCGGCGAGATCAGATTCATGATGCCTGTTGAAATGCTGATCTTTTTCTCGGTCACTGGCCTGTCTGGGAAAAGTTCATTGTTCTCCGCGACGATTGCGACGATGCCATTCCCGAGGGTCAACGGTATCTGAGGCAAGGTAAAGAGCATCGTCCCTGTCAGGACATCATCCCAGGACATATGCTGCAGGCTGAATTCTGGAAAGCGGATATTGAAATGGATGTTGGCGATTTCAGAAATAAGTTCCGGATTCATGATGAACGCCGCAACAATTCCTATCATAAGTAGGGCAAACATGGCAGGGATTTTGGGATTATTTAAAAGAGCAAAAGTGACGACAAGCGCAATGCCGGCGAGAATGGGTGTGCTTACCATTCTATGGACGCCTTCGACGATGAAGGCCATGCCGAGGCCAAGCATGATGCCACGAACAACAGGTTTTGTTGCTAATTTTGCAATGATATTAATTGTTCCTGTCATTCCGATGAGCATCCAAAATACACCGGTAGTTAACCCGGATGCGTAAAGCGCAGTTGGTGAAATACCGCCGGCAATTGCCGCAGCGCCGATTGCTTTCATCGGCTGGATTGGTATCGGTGTTTTGTAATATATCCCAGAAATAATTTTTGAGATTCCAAACATGAACAACAGGCCTAGAGGGTCGACGCCGACAATTGTGATGTACGCAACGATGAATGGTATTAATGTGCCAATGTCGCCAAAAGCACCAGCCCATTCCATGTGTCCATATACATTTTTTGTATGCACTTCTGGTGTGTCGGCTCGAAGCTCTGTGGGTTCATGGGGCATAAATACCTCCATTTCAAGTTAAGACTACAGGATGACGCTTGTTGGCCTACTCAAAAAAGGTTATTATTAAATTTGTAATTTCAATTCTGGTTTGCATTTCGCACATACATAGTTCATTTTTTTCTTTGTTATTAGGTCCAAGGCACAAAGCACAATCACATTTTGCGTGCAATAGTCTCAAGGCAGTCTTTCGATCACCGCGCTTGATGGCCTCGAGTGCCGATTCAACTTCTTGAACTCTGCACATGAAACCCCCAAGAATCCTTCGAAAATATTTTCGTGCTAGTAAAAAAATGTTAAATATTAAAGCTATAGTTTATTTCCACCGCATATATGTCACACGAAAATTATTTTTTGCGTGTGAGTTAATTGAACTAAAATCGATTCCCGCCGTCTTGTCAAGTGGGTGATTCCTAGAGTCGTTGGGATGGATCCGGTATTCATGCGCGGCGAGCACGCCACCCCCAAAGCTCGCGCCACCAATTAACGATATTTCGTTGGTTTGTATTATGTCCTATGCTTAACCACTTTTCCGGCGTAAGCATTCGGTCCTCTTGGTCTGCACTGAAAAACAAGTTGCGCCGTTGCCAGCGAAGAGCTTCCCGGGAGTGGCGGGATCAATAAGGCGTGTGTTTGAGGAGAAGAGTATGCTCTACAAGATGGGGGCAGGTGAACTTGTACGGAGGTATTTGTTTTTACTTGTTGGTCTTTTCGTTATGTCTATTGGTGTTGCCTTTTCTATAAAATGTAACCTTGGAACAAGTCCTATTTCGAGCCCGCCGTACGTCATTAGTCTGTTCTTGCCATTAACTGTTGGAAGTGTTACGATTATTGTGAATTGTATTTTTGTTGCCATGCAAATTGCTATTTACCGTAAGAATTTTCACATGCAGCAACTTCTGCAAATACCAATTGTATTTGTATTTGGCTGCTTGATAGATTTCTCTTTGTGGCTTATGAGTCCAATAACGGCTGGAAATTATTTTACGCAATGTGTATTATGTATTATTGGCATATTGTTGGTTGGCGTCGGTGTTGGCGTTGAAGTTCTTTCTCGGGTTGCGATTCTTGCGGGTGATGGATTGGTCTTGGCGATATATCATGGTATTTTAAAAGATAGGTCAGATTTTAGGCGTGTAAAAATTTGTTTTGATATAAGTTTGGTTCTTGTCGCTTGCATTATTTCACTCGTGTTTCTTCATGAGTTGGCAGGAGTACGGGAAGGTACCGTAGCTGCCGCACTTCTCGTCGGTGCTGTTGCGCGCCCCACAATCAAGTTGCTCATGCCTCTTGAGCGAAAGTATTTGTCGTGCTCCCGCGCAGATTAGGGCAGCTTGGACAGGCTGACTGCCAACTTTGCTCCCGAAGCCGCGCCAGGCTTTTTCAGGTGTAAGGAGATTGGCGGCAGCCGACCTTTTGGCGACCTGAGTCACGGGAACCTTGTTCGTCCCGCGTGGGATGTCCGCCGTCCGCTCTTCGGAACGCCGTGCTTTTCCCGTGGCTCCCTCGGATTCGTCGGGAGCCGCTTTCTCAAGTTCCCGCTGTGACGAAAAGGACCATGCAGGTCGTTGACTCCCGTCGGTATGAGGAGCGCTGCTTGCCAGGGGGTATTGGGAAGCGTAGTGAGCAAACCATGCAGGGATCGGGACTTGTCTCAAGACGGGGTCGTTTAGGCCGCTTGGGGAAGGGGACCTCATTCACACAGGAGCTGTCGAGATGAAAAAGGCCCATCTGAAGAAGTTGGAGAAAGCCGCCAATTTTTTGCGGGAAGTGTATGACGATCTGGAAACCGAAGGCAGCGACGATTTTGATGAATTTGGAACTCGGCTGGATGAGGCGGCCGCCGCGATAGAGGATATCCTGGAAGATGTGGAGTCCGCCTCCAAGGACGATGACGCCGATGAGGGGTTTGAAGTGGAGT
>JAEZBW010000488.1 GCA_023426765.1 Bacillota bacterium | reverse complement strand
TATCAACTGGATCGGCGCGCCGTCCATGGGCGACGCGGCCCTGGCCGCCGGCGTAAAGCGCGTCAACGCCGTGCTGGCCAAGATGTGCGCCGAGGCGGGTTGCCGCTTCATCAACGCCGAAGCCGCCTTTTCCGATCCCGACGGCCGCTACACGCGCCACGCCAGGGACGCGGCCACGGCCGAGGCCACGGCCATCCGCACCGCCGACGGCGTGCACTTGACCGAGGCCGGGGCCAGGCTCCTGGCCGGGCTGGTCACCGCCTCCCTGGCCGGCAAGGAACAGCTGCCGCCAGCGGCCGGCCTCGACGAACTACGCGCCCAGGCCCGGGACCTGCGCCCCGTGGCCGACCCCGCTCTCCCAACCCAGCGCGAGACTCCCGGCAAAGCCAAGACCAAGGCCCGCCCCAGCGGCAAGGTCTACAGCGTGCGCGACGGCGACACCTTCCGGTTGATCGCCAAACGCATGGGCGTGTCCGAAGACGATCTGGTCGCCCTCAATCCCGACGCCGACCCCAGACGCCTGTCCATCGGCCAGACCCTGCGCTTGCCCGTACGCCGCCGCTAGGTTCGCCCGAAGCGGGCAAGCCAACTGTTTCGACCGGCCCGGAACTCCACGACTTTTCGCCGTTGACCCGGCCGACCGCCATGGGTCATACTCCGTCCGGGGGATATTGCCGCGCCGACTGGGCCAAGCACGCGACGCAGCCACGCCGCACCTGCGAAAACGGGCGCTATCCGGTCGCGGCCTTGCCGTTTGGCCATGAGTTCCATTCGTGCCCCTTGGGCGGCAAGACAAGACGCGCCCCGACAACGCCGCCAACCACAACACCACATGGGCTCGCCTGCCCTCACGGAGATGCGCCATGCGCCCCCTTGCACGATTTGCCGCCCCACTGCTCGCCGCCGCCCTGCTGCTGCCGGGTTGCGCCAAACGCCCCCCGGCTCCCGCGCCTACCGGCGAGGAAACGGCCGCCCAGGCCGAGGCCGAGATCAAGCCCACGCCGGTCGATACCCTGCCCACCGCCGTGCCGCCGGCCGTGCCGCCGTCGCCCAAGGCGGCCGTTACCGAGGAACCGGCCGTGCCCGAGCAGGCCACCAAGCAGGCCCTGGAGCCCAAACCGGCCGTCAACGCCGCCATCAAGCCGCCCCGCTCCGAGCCGACCGCGACCGCCTCCGAATCCGGCGAAGCCGCCAGAACGGCCGAAGCCCAGGCCGCCGCGACCAAAGCGAAAAAAGCCGACGGGCCGGTGGTGGCCGTGGTCGGCGATTCCTTGGCCGTGGGCGTGGGCATGACCATGGAGCAGCGGCTGGCCAAGGCCGGCGGCCCGGGCTGTTTGGCCATGGGCAAGATCTCCACCGGGCTTATTTCCAAGAAATACGATTGGGAAAAGGCGCTCGCCGAAACCCTGGCCAGCCGGCCCGTCTCGGCCGTGGTGGTGGTCCTTGGCGGCAACGACGCCAACAACGCCATCGCCGGCAAGGGGGCAGGCACGCCCGAATGGCAGGAGGCCTACACAGCCAAGGTGGAGCGTTTCCTGGCCATCGCCGCCAAGGCCGGAGTGCAAGTTATGTGGGTGGGCCTGCCGACCATGAAGGACCCGGCCTACGGCAAGCGCGTGGCGGCGGTCAATGCCGCGGCCCGGGCCGGCTGCGCCAAGACGGCCGGCTGCCGCTACTTGGAGCCCGGCGACGTATTCACCGACGCCTCGGGCAATTATGTCCAGGCCAAGGACATCGGCGGCAAGAGCGTTACTCTGCGGGCCGGCGACGGCGTGCACATGACCATGACCGGCTATGATCTGCTCTGCCGCCGGGTCCTCGACGCCCTGGGTCCCACGGCCGCTCCGGCCAAACCCTAAGGAGCTTGCCCATGCGCCGTGAATTGACCCAGGCCGAAATATTGGCCGCCGTGGCCGATGACGTGCTGGCCCTGCCCGACCGGTCCATCAATTCCCTGACCATGGGCACGTGTCTGGCCGCCGTGGCCTCGCGCGGCCTGGGCCTGGCCTCGCTGGTCTCCCACATCGTCCCGGGGCTAGCCCCGGCCCGGCCCAATAACGTGCCGGCCACGGTCCACGAGGCGGTACGGCCCCTCGCCGATCCGGCCGCCGCCGAGACCGATCTGGCCTCGGTGGCCATGGCCGCGGCCAATTCCCTGCTGCCGCTTCCTCAGGACGCCCGCGACGGCGCGGGTCAGGATCTGCTCGTGTCCCTGGGCCGAGGCAAGGATGTGGCCGTGGTCGGGCATTTTCCCTTCACGGCCAGCCTGCGCGAGGCTTGCCGCACGCTGTGGGTCCTGGAGAAACGGCCGCGTCCGGGCGATCTGCCGGCCGAGATGGCCGGCGAGATCCTGCCCCGGGCCGACATGGTGGCCGTCACCGGCACGACGCTGTTAAACGGCAGCCTGGCCGGGCTGCTGGCCGCCTGCCGGAAGGACGCCGTGGTGATCATGCTCGGCCCCACCACGCCCTTTGCCCCGGGATTGCTGCGCTGCGGCATCGACGTCCTGGCCGGCTGCGACGTGCCCGACCCCGAGGCGGCCCTGGCCGGCATCCGGGCCGGCAGCTGCTTCAAGGGGCTTTCCGGCGTGCGCCAGTGCTCCTGG
>JAEZBW010000472.1 GCA_023426765.1 Bacillota bacterium | reverse complement strand
TAATAAAGAAGGGTGTGCAAAAAATCAACTCATGCAGGCAGAATTGCTCCGTTTTACTGGCACTAAGCTAGATAATACATTTGGGCTCAATATTATGTAGCCATGAATTAGCTATTAATTCGATTCTACTTAAATTCCTGATACATCAGTTGATTTTCTGCACACCCAGGTCCCTATTTCCCAGGGAAATATATGATCTGGTGTCTGATGGATGCAACAATACTAAAGCAATAATTTGTACACTATTAAAGTAAGCGCTTAATTTCATGTGATTTAAAAAAGAAGGGTGTGCAAAAAATCAACTCATGCAGGCAGAATTGCTCCGTTTTACTGGCACTAAACTAGATAATACATTTGGACTCAATATTATGTAGCCATGAATTATCTATTAATTCGATTCTACTTAAATTCCTGCTACATCAGTTGATTTTCTGCACACCCAGGTCCCTATTTCCTTGGGAAATATGCGATCTGGTGTCTGATGGATGCAACATTACTAACGAAATAATTCGTACACTATTATAGGGTGGAAGACGTACTAGCCACTTGTGAGTGCTCATAATTTATAACTCGGCGATAGATGGGCCTCAGCCCCACCTCTATACGTATTTTCAGCCCTAGGGCAGAAAAACGCTTGGTGGCGGGTACCGATTTGCCTTTCAGATATTTTCTTTCGATTAATCGAAAGAAAACGAGGTGAGCATATCTCCCGCCTCGTTGAAACACTACTGAGGTAAGAAAATTTTTCTGCAAACGAAAAATTTTCTTTGAACCGAAGTGTTATAACTCGGCGATAGATGGGCCTCCGCCCCACCTCTATACGTATTTTCAGCCCTCGGGCTGAAAAACGCTTGGTGGCGGGGACCGATTTGCCTTTCAGATATTTTCTTTCGATCAATCGAAAGAAAGCGATGCGAGTATATCTCCCGCCTAGGATGCATAGGCGAGCAGCAAGCCCTGATTGCGGCCAGCCTCATTGAAACGCGCAGAGGCAAGAAAAATACGCGCAGAGACAAGAAAAATCTTACGGCCAGCCTCGTTGAAACACTACCGAGGTAAGAAAATTTTCTACAAACGAAAAATATTTCTTTGAACCAAAGTGTTATAATATATAGGTAAAGCAAAAAAAGAAAGCTGGTTTTCATATGTCGTTAGATAAATACAAAGTAAAGTTCAAAAAAAATTCCAATGAGATATGCGGCGATGCTCCACAGTATTCAATCACATATAAAAGCGACCTGAAAAACGCCAGCAGCATAAGTCATGAAATCATATCGGCCTTTATTGGCAAAAGTGATGTGATCGTTGAAATAAATTCAGATATGAGCGGAATAGGGCCGGATAGAAGCAATTCTGTTGATGGGTTTATTGGAAAAACAGGTGCCTTCAACCTGTCTTACAGGATGAGAAATGTGCAATCTGAAAAGAACAGTTCCGCCTTTGGTTTTGTGCTGGATCTCAGAAAAAAGAAGCAGGCAAAAGAGGCTCTGATCCATATACCGAATGCTGTATGGAACCATCCGGCTTTTGGAAGCTGCCTCCCTTTACATGGAGCCAGATATTATGTAGCAAAAGAGAGTGATGATTTTTCCGGCCGGCTGGAGGAAATCGAATGTATGAGCCTGTCTGATAAGGCCGATGTATTCAAAGCTGTTATTTTTGACCTGGCAATATGCGGTCAGATGGGGATATCATCAGTCCTTCTGACTATGGATGAAATAAAAGGAATGCTGGGATCATAAAATCCACAGCATTCCATTAATACAGCCTGGTTTCAATTACATTTATTTGCCAAGCACCTTATCTATTATTCGTCTAAAGAAGCCCTTCTTTTCAGCAGGCTTCTGGACTTGGTCAGGAACAGCCTGCTTTTGTAAAGTATCTGTGCCAGCCACCTTCCTATTATCTGACGCAGGGTATTGCCTCGTTGTACGGTTTGGTGAACGCTCTGCATAGGTGTTCCTCTGTTGGTTTGATGTATTCCGCGTCCGGCCCTGATTGGATTCCCCTGTTCCGTTAGCATTATCTCTTCGTTGATTGGCTGTATACTGGGAATCCCTTTGATATGGTCTGCCAGTATCGTTATGCCTCCTCTGGGGCCTTTCGGTATCGTTGTACCTTCCCTGAGGTTTACCACTATCATCATACCTTCTCTGAGGCCTTGATCCGGATTGGCCCTGGCCCTGGCCGTGGCTTTGCGGCTGCTGACGGCTGCCTGCATCATTTGACCTGCTTCTCTGAGCCCTGTCAGGATCAGTATTCTTTTTCTGATTTTGTTGCCCATCTGCTTTTTCGGGTTTGCCGCTCCTGGGACCTTTCGGCTCAGATGACCTTTCGCGATAAGGTCTATTACGGCTGCGATCACCAGAACCGGTCCTCGGACGGGTGATAGGATCTTCTTCAACTACTTTTGCCTCATTATTTTTCTTCCAGGAATCTATTTCCGTTTTGTGTTCAGCTAAAAACTCATCCGTGGGCAGCTCCGCTTCTTCGATCATAGCACCTATGTGCTCTTCTATGTCATAAAGGCTCATAATGTCATCCGCGCTAACTATGGATATCGCGCGGCCTTCATGGCCTGCCCTGCCGGTACGGCCTATCCTGTGTACATAACTGTCTCTTTCTACCGGCACATCATAGTTGATGACCAGTGATAAATCATCAATATGAATACCTCGCGCTGCAACATCAGTTGCCACTAGCAGATGGAATTCGCCCTTCTTGAACTGCTCTATAGTCTTGATCCGCTTCGCCTGAGGGATATCACCGTGCAGTGCCTGGCAGGCGTAACCTTTCCTGTTCAAAAAGCTGCGTACCTGTTCGACCGCTATTCTGGTGTTGCAGAATATCATGCAGCTCTCCGGCCTTTCTGCCATAAGCACGCGGTTAAGCTGAGTGCGCTTTTCATTTCTGTCCACACGGTAATACAACTGGCGGATCGTATCTACGGTTTTTGTATCTGACTCTATTTCTATGGTTTCAGGCTCTTTCATATATCTGGTGCAGATCCTTTTGATCTCATCAGGTATAGTTGCTGAGAAAAGGAGGGTAACTCTATCCCTGGGTACGGTTCGGATTATTTTCTCTACCTGATCTATAAAGCCCATGTCAAGCATCCTGTCAGCTTCATCAAGCACCAGGAAGCGTATGTGCTTTGTATTGAGATTGCCGTGTTGTATATGGTCATATACTCTGCCCGGTGTGCCCGCGACTATGGTGACTCCTTTTTTCAAGGCCTGCAGCTCGGTATTCATGCTGTGTTGTCCATAAACAGCAGTTGTTTTGTGGGACAGGTGCTTTGCTATCAGGCGTATATCGCTGTCCACCTGTACGGCAAGTTCACGGGTTGGTGTCAGTATGAGGCCTTGCGGCCCTTCCGACTCAGGATCGGTCAGCTGCAGCATTGAAACGCCGAATACTGCCGTTTTTCCGCTGCCGGTCTTGGACATCACTATCATATCTTTTTTGTTCAAAATATGAGGAATTGCTTTGCTTTGAACCTCTGTCGGTATTTCAAAGCCCATATCGCCAAGTGCCTTCAATATGGGAGGGGTTATCCCAAGCTTATCAAATGTAATATTTTTGTCGAATGTGTTTTCCATCAATATCTTCTTTCATTAATCAAATTCATTTTATTATAGCATTATATCATAATTATATCTACCTTTTTGCCGTACAGTGCGCACGGTAATATCATTTGGGACGTTAATCCCCATCCGGCAGGCATATAACGAGGCGAAAGATATCCCCCACCTCTACAAGTGGCGGGTACCTATTTGCCTTTCAGATTTTTCTTTCGATTAATCGAAGGAAAACGATGCGAGCATATCTCGCGCCTCGTTGAAACACTGCTGAGGTAAGAAAATTTTTCTACTAAGCGTAATTTGCAAGGCAAATTATCGCTTAACGAAAAATTTTCTTTGAACAATGTAACAGTCCCCCTCCTCTATACGTATTTTCAGCCCTTCAGGCTGAAAAACGCTTGGTGGGGGTTACCGATTGAAAAAGCTGTCAGTGGCGAGTACAATCTCCCACTGACGTTGTTCAAACGCCACGTTTAGGTGTGGCGCACGGAGTATAGCGTAGGACGAATTAATTTCGCCCGCAGCGAGGGGGCATGGGGGCTTGTCCACATTGGAA
>JAEZBW010000240.1 GCA_023426765.1 Bacillota bacterium | reverse complement strand
GCTCATGACTGTTCCGGTGGGGTTGTGGAAGGTCGGAACGGTGTAAATAAATTTGGGCTTCAACCGTCTCAGAACGCCTTCCAGCATCATCATGTTCATGCCGGTTTCATCCACCGGAATTCCGATGATTCTGGCTCCGCAGGCTTCAAAGATCTGCCTCGCGCAGAAAAAGGAGGGTTCCTCCATGACGACCGTGTCTCCGGGAGAAATAAAAAGCCTGCCCAATAAATCCAGCCCCTGCTGTGAACCTGAGAGTATCATGGTCTCGGCTTCGGTTGTTCTGATTCCCCTGCTGCCGGACAAGTGACAGATGCTCTGACGTAATGCAGTCAGCCCTTCGGCTGGAACATGCTGAAATACTGAAGCACCGTATTTTTCATTGATGATTTTCCAAACCTCCTGGATTTCAGCAAGCGGGTTTAAATCCGGTACTGCAATCCCTGCCGCAAACGAAATCATGTCCTTTTGACCGGTAATTGCCAAAATATCGCGGGTGACGGTGCTGCTGTAAGCGTCTGCGTTTTGATTGCAGACATGCCGCCATGAAAGGGGCAGCGGGCGGGAGGCTTCGGTTTCGGAAGACGAAACCGGCCGGCAAACGATGGTACCCTGACCAACACGCGCCGATAGATAACCTTCGGCCTTCAGATCCCGGAAAGCGTTTAAAACTGTGGTGCGGTTCACACCCAGGCTTTCAGCCAGCTTGCGCTCAGGCGGGAGGCAATAGCCCGGCGGCAGCGTTCCTTTTTCAATCATCGCCCGCAGCTGTTTCTTGATCTGGACATAAAGCGGTTCGGCACTCTTGTGGTCAAGGGATAACAGCATTTTCTCATCTCCTCGAATTGGTTGCAACCAATATGGAATAGATACAGAATAGCAGGCAAATATATCCTTGTAAACAACCAATTGGATTCAAAAATGATGCAACCAATGTTGCCGTTCATAGGTATGTTATCATGAGCGAAGCGTTGTCATCCTGAGCGAGGCGAAGGATCTATACGTCGAAGAAGTTATCGTTACAGATTCTTCGTTGCACTCAGAATGACAGCATAGCTGTAAATCACACTCAATATCTTACAACTCCTGAACAGTAACAACTTGGTGTTTTTTTAATATGACATACAGATGTCTGGAAAAAGATATATCATTGGGTGTAGAATGGTGGAAAGGAGTGAGTCTATGATCACGATTGAAAAAATCTTGTTTCTTGATAAACAGCAGACAGGGGAAGAAGCGCAGAGGCTTACAAAGGAGGATATTGCCTTTCTGGTGAATTTGTTGTCCGAAAAGGATGACAAGATTCGATATGCGGCGCTGCTTTTACTGCAAAGCCGATCTGCCGGGTTCAGTGATGTATACCCTTATTGGGAGGTTTTCCTGAAGAAACTGAACAGTGAAAACTCCTATCAAAGAAGCATCGGCCTGATGCTGATCGCCGAAAATGCCAGGTGGGATACCGAAAACAGGATGGAAGATGCTCTGGATGCCTATCTGGAAATACTGCACGATGAAAAACCGATCACGGTTCGCCAATGCATTCAGGCGTTGCACCGGATCCTCCCGTATAAAAGACACCTGGCGGAAAAAATAGCAGATGCTTTGATTTCGCTGGATATGACAACAATCAGGACAACCATGCGAAAATCCGTTCTGACCGATATTCTTTCGGTTCTTGCCGCGGTTCGCAAACAGCTGTCTTCGGATAAGGTTGACGCTTATATTGCTCAGGCCTTGTCAACGGATGTTTTGGATCGTAAGACAATAAAGGAAGTTGAAAATATGTTGACCGGAAAATAAGTTCGCATAAAGCACGGCCTTGCCATCGTCCGGGATCCGGGCTTTACAGGGGACGGCTATTATGAAGGCTGTTTCCCGGACGCTGACAACAACCGGATAGAGCTTACAGGTAGAGAGCTTGCTCTTCTTTTTTCAGGCAGTTAAGAATTTCACCCACATACATCCTGTGAAAATCCCCCAGCGGATAATTCATGGAGACCAAATCGGGGTTCATAAAGTGAGCGGGGTCAAAATCCTGCGCATAAAGTTTTTCACAAACCAACACCAGACGAGCCTGTTCGAAATAAACTATGCCGTCTCCCCCGGCGACGGGCGTCAATCCGGTCTCTGCAGCCTTGTCATAGTCTCTTCCCGAATGCGAGCCGCAATAGTTCAGCGCTTTACGATAAGAAGCATCAAAAAAAGATAACGTAAAGTTTGTTGCGCTTTCAATAAAGGAATAGGTATGCCGGCTGGGCCGCACAAAACAGATGGCTGCGTTTTTATTCCACAGGAAGCCCAAGCCACCCCAGCTAGCCGTCATTGTGTTCCACGAACTAATACTTCCGGCGGTGATCAGCATCCAGTCGGTGCCGATCAATTTAAAAGGGTTGTCGGTCATTTGTGAGGGCTTGATTTCAATAAACTGGTTTTCCATTATTCATTCCTCCCTTTCTTTTCCCTTCAGGTGAAGGGAGCGGTAAACCGCTTCAGCTCAGGTTCTTTAAAAACCCTGTTCAGACAATAATTCCATGGTTAATTTCTTTGCCAGAATTCCGTCCAGGATGGCTTCCAGCTTAGTGGTGTCATACGGGTTAAAGTGCAGCAGGATGATGGATCCGGCGGATGCTTTTTTAGTGATATGTGCGGTCACTTCGCCGGCAATTTCCGCAAGCGGGTCATTATTCAGGTCATGATGACGCAGTACCGCATAATAGCTTTCGATATTCCACCCTATTGGAGTGTAACCCAAATCCGAAAGGATTCCCATTACCCGCTTGCTCTTGGCGCCGGCGCCACCAGGAAGCCGGAGATACGGAAACTCTTCCTTCATTATCTTAACATATTCCTCTCCGAGCGCTTCTGTTGCAGAAGCCTCCCAGGCCAGGATTTCCTTCTTTGCTTCATCGGTGGACAGATCTGACAGCCATTTATGGTTCTGCGTATGGTTGCAAATCTGATGCCCCTGGTCGATGGCCTGTTTCCACAGGTCCGCATAGGGCTTCAGATATTTTCCGACAATAAAGAAGGTACATTGAATGTCATACTGCTCCAGCACCTCGAGAGTTTTCTGAACAGCCTTTTTATTCCCTCCGTCATCAAAGGTCAGGCATAAAACCGAATCATTTTTGAAGGAATTGATGGGATAGACCACCTCGTCCGATTTGGTTTTCACCTCCGGAGCTTTGTCCGGCGCAGGGGTGACCGATGGAGTGACGGTAGCGACAGGTGTTAATGAAGGTAACACAGGTGTAGGCGTGGGCATGTCAGAGCCTTGAACGGCAGGTGAAATTTCCACATGCGGCATTGTTGGTGAAGGAGTTAAAGCAGGATCGGCAGTTTGCGGTGACAAAGTGGGGGTAACGGTTATTTCTTCAGATATGGGTTCGGCTTTGGGCTCGGAACCCGTAACAGCAGGAAGATCGTCAGATACAATTCCTACAGCCGGTATTACTGCATCAGGAGTCGCTGCCACAGAGCAGCCTGCAAGCAGGATAACCAGGATCCACAGTAGAGGACAGACAAGCTTCTGTGCTGAGTAATGTTTCAGTTTCATGGTGTAATCTCCTGACATCTACAAAAAGTTCAGTCATATGTACCATTGTAGTTTGCAATTCCATAGTCTGTCAATATTATACCGGCTTGTCCAGATAGAATTCGTTAAAGTTCGCTCAAGATTCATCGGATGATTTTGGTGGTTACTGTTCACACCCTAATAGAGCTAGCGGATGATTTGGGTGATTTTGGTGACGAAAGACAACATACCTCGAAGCCCTGCTTCATAAAGGAAGGTCTATTGCGTGCAGCTTGAGCGACCCAGGATATGGAGACCTCAACTTAAACAAGTAAATCGGTAAATGCGTGCAGAGAGGTTAGTGCTTTGTTGTCAGAGGAGACAAAACACCCGAAGCGGGTACCGCGGATGGTTTTCAGATACTACCCGTGAACAGTAACTTGGGGTGATTTTGCTGATGCTGTTTACGGCGGATTTGGTTGACACTCCCATTGAAAACCAGTAAGATGGTATGAGAATGAAACACGATTCATTTTCGCTGTTCAGGCTTCATTCAAATAATTCAGGCAGGTGATCGGTATGAAGAAAGGCAAAATCTCCATCCGGGATATCGCAAGAGAATGCGACGTATCGGTTGCCACCGTTTCCAGGGTTTTGAACAACAGTGAAGTTGTGAAGGAAGAAACCCGGGTACTGGTTCAAAGTGTCATCGAACGGTATAATTACAAGCCCAATGAGCTGGCAAGGGGTTTATATACGCAGCGCACAAAGTCTATCGGGGTGATTCTCCCCGAAATCACCAACCATTTCTTTGCCAAGGTATTTTTAGAGATCGAAAAAGCAGCCATCGCGTTCGGGCAAACCGTCTTTTTATGCAATACGCTCAGCGATTACAGGCTGGAGGATTTCTATGCGGCGAGGCTGGCTGAGAAACAGGTGGATGGCCTGATATTGCTTGGAGGCCATGTCAATGAAACCAAAACCAATGCTCAATATGTTGCCCTGTTGAAAAGAGATGTCTTTCCCACTCCGGTTGTCATCATCAATGGCAAGCTGGACAACTACGCCGAAAATTGTACCACCGTCAGCTCCGATGAACATGAAGCGATGTTCCGGGCCATTTCCTATCTGACCGGCCTGGGGCACAGAAAGATCGGCTTTTTAGGCGGCAGAAAGGGCATCATGTCGACCGATATCAAGCTGAAGGCTTTGAAGCAGGCCTCACAGCAGGTAAACTTTGTGTTGAAAAAGGAATGGATCAAGCAAAGTGATTTCACCTATCAGGGCGGCGTTGATGCCATGAATGCCCTGCTGAAGGAAAAGGAGCTGCCTACGGCCATCATTGCCATCAATGATGAAGCTGCCGCCGGCATTATCAATACCTGTATTGCAAAAGGTTTTCATATCCCCGACGATTTCTCGGTTCTGGGGTTCGACAACAGCGCCATTTCCACCACAACCCTGCCTTCCATTACAACACTCTCTCACCAGTACAAGGATCTTGGTTTCATGGCAGTGGATCGGATCAACAAAATGATTCATGAGAAGCCACAGGGAGAACCTTCCGGGATCAGCCTGAAGATGGAGATCGTTCAGAGAGATTCCTGCAAGGCGCTATCGGTTTGAATGAAACACATCCATCCGTCTGATCAATTTCCATTTCCCTTTATTGCCCGGTGAGGAACCGTTCGGAAAAGAACGAATCCCGTCGGAATAGAAGGAACTGCCCTTATGAGCCGACTCCGCGCAGACCGTTCGGATAAGGAGCATGAATGATAATTCATAAGGCTGCAGCATTTCCGAACCAGTCGGAAAATGTTAAAAATGCACAAAACTCGGAACATTTTTCAAATCATGCTTGACAAATTTTCCAATGATCCCTATAATTAAAAATGTAACCGGTTACATTTACCGATGGGGGTGAAAAAATGAAGGCTGGATTCAGGAAGCTGATGAAAAAGAAGGCACTTCTACTCATGTGTTTACCCGCCATCGTGTTCTTTTTTATTTTCTCGTACCTTCCCATGCCCGGCGTATGGCTGGCCTTTGTTCAGTTCAATTATAAAGACGGCATATTCGGGTCGAAATTTGTAGGGCTGGATAACTTTCGTTTTCTGGTCATGTCAGGCCAGCTGTGGATGCTGACAAAAAACACGATTTTATATAACCTGGCGTTTATTCTCACCGGAAATGTCCTTCAGGTCTCTGTGGCTATTCTGTTCAATGAAATGGTGGGCAAGGTGCTGCGCGCTTATAAAAAGTTCGCCCAAAGCGTCATGTTTCTTCCATATTTCATATCAACGGTCGTCATCGGGGTTTTTGCCTACAACTTCCTGAATGTGCAGACCGGTGCCATCAACTCTCTGCTGCGGCAGCTGGAGCGGGATACCATTAATTTTTATTCCATTCCTCAGCTGTGGCCGTTCATTATCTTGCTTGCCTACCTGTGGCAATACACCGGTTATGGTTCCATTGTTTATTTCGCTTCCATCATGGGCATCGATTCGGAGATGATGGAGGCCAGCGAAATCGACGGTGCAAATGCATTTCAGCGCATCCGGTATATTCTGCTGCCCTGCCTGAAGCCCACCTTTATCATTCTGCTGCTGTTTGCATTGGGCGGCATCATGAAAGGAAACTTCGGCCTGTTCTATAACCTTACGGGGGCAAGCAACACGGCGCTGTACAATAAAACCGACATCATTGAAACCTTTGTTTTCCGCTCTTTAAACGTCAGCTTCAATTTCTCGTCGGGCAGCGCGGTCGGTTTGTACCAGTCACTTTTTGGCTTTGTGCTGGTCATGACGGTCAATGGCATTGTGAAAAAAATCGAACCCGATTATTCATTATTTTAGTAACCGGCCTGGAAGGTCTTTTCAACCATGAAAAGCGATATTCCGAACGGTCATTCAGGAGGTGCTTGTATGCCGGAAACCATTGAATCGCAGGCGGCTGGTTCTATCTCCGCAGAAATGCGCAAATCGGGCAGCGGGCACAAGGTGGTGGACAAAACCCAAAAAAGAATCCAGGTGTTCGGTGTGCTGCTGACGGGGCTGATCAGCCTGATGTGCATCATTCCCTTTATCCTGATCATTTCATCGTCCTTTACCGCTGAAAAAAGCATTACACTGCATGGCTTTTCCATGTTTCCGCGCGAATTCAGCCTGGACGCTTATGATCTGATCTTTAAAAACCCGAAGATGGTAATCGGATCGTATATCGTCACCATCGGGCTGACGATCACAGGCACCGCCATCGGGCTTTTCATTATCGCGAAGACCGTGTACGCCCTGCAGAGGCCGGACTTTCCCCTGAGGAATAAGATTTCATTTTATATCTACTTTACAACACTTTTTTCAGCCGGGCTCATCCCGTTCTACATGATGGTCACCCGGACACTAAAGCTGAAGGACAGTTATTTTGCCGTTCTG
>JAEZBW010000439.1 GCA_023426765.1 Bacillota bacterium | reverse complement strand
CCCTCGGAAGGCTTTAAAATGCCCAGGTGACCGTATATTTTCTCTTCGGCATTTTCCCGTACGCAGCAGGTTTCAAAAACGATCACATCGGCCTGCTCACCGGCAGGAACCTTCGTATATCCCATTTCCTCCAGCATTCCGATCAGTTTTTCCGCATCATGCTCATTCATCTGGCAGCCGAAAATCCGCACGTCATAAGTGGGCTGCCTGCCCTCTCGCCCAGCTTTCTCTGCAGTGATTTCCATTACCTTATCAATAAAGGCATATTGCCTTTGTATTACATCTTCTGCGATTTCAGTGGTTCTGTCATTGGTCATGAAAAAAGTCCTTCCTATTGATCCTGTTAAGTATTTTTATGTTTGTCATTCCGAACGCTCATCAGCGGTTTTCAAGTTCTGGAGTGCAGTTAGGGATGACATAAATCTTTCTTTGGATACATTTTATTATACTTTTTATTCGATTTACAGGCAAGGTAAATGATCACACTGGAAAAACAGCAAGCTTGAGAAAAAAAACCTGAAGCAAGCTCCGCGAATGTTTTCCAGATGCTGCCTGTGAACTGGAACGGAGAGAGGGTTAAAAGCCTCGGCCCGTAGCAAAAGAGGTAAACCTGAAAGGCTTACCTCTTTTAATGAGTAATAGAAAAATGTAGTTACAAACAATAGCTTACCACTTCCAAGTAATACCGCATCAGTGCATCACTCCGTATGGATGGCTGACAGGGCGCTCAGCTTTGTAGCCTTTCTGGCCGGGAAAAAGCCAGATATCAGCCCGATTACCGCGCTGAAAACCATTCCCAGCGCTACAAGCCATAGCGGAATAATAGACAGTTTAGATTCTCCGCCGCCCAGGCCCATGCCGCCCAGGAATTGGACGCCAATCGTGTTCAACAGGTACGAAATGCCATAACTGAAGCCGATACCTATGACGCCTCCGAAGAGCCCTATCATGGAAGCTTCATACAGGAACAGCCGTTTGATGTCTTTCAGCCTGGCCCCGATCACTTTCATAATTCCGATTTCACGGGTTCTTTCATAAATAGCCATGATCATGGTATTGGCAATGCCTATGGCAGCAACCAGCAGTGAGATAGCTCCGATTCCGCCCAAAACCCCCTGCATTACGCCCTGGGTTTTATTGGCCTGCTCCAGCGATTCTGCCATGCTGTATGCATTCACGCCAAGTGCTCTGATTTGCTCCTGAACATCCAGAACATTCTTTATGTCATTCACAATAACTCTGGCTTCCTGATAGCCAACTTCTTCGTCCTTGTTCTTCTTCTTTTCCTTTTTTTGCTCAGGAGTCAACATGCTCTCTTTGTATTCCTGATCCAGTTTTATCAGCTGATTGATGTTCATATAGGCCTGGTATGCGGTTTCCCAGCTGCCGTCTTCCAGAATTCCGACGCCTTCGACCTTGTATAGCTTCGGTTTTTTGGGATTTGCCGGCATTCCGGGGTACTTTTCACCATAATTCATATCAAAGGTCATCTGGATTTTGTCCTCCATGAAGTCAAAATCCTTCTCTTCACCGGACATACCGCCATAACCCCACATGTTTCTGCTTCTGCTCTTCGGGTTGTAAAACTGATCCTTCATGTTAAAGCCAAACACGATCTGCATGGTGTCATCGGCATTTAAAAGTCTTCCCCGTGAAACATCATACTCCAGGGCCGACATGGCACTGGGCTCGATTCCGATGACCTGGACATAACCGAGGTACTTGCCGATCTCCATCTTCACACTGGTCTGGTAAAAGGGGGTTACCGCCGAAACATTGGGGATTTGCTTAATCTGATCCAGAACCTTCTGCGAAACCTTCGGCTCTACCCACGGTTCCCCTTTCCTGGGCTGAACCATATTTTCCCAGTTGGGATAGACGGTAATGGCATTCATGCTGCCCATCTTGCTCATTTGCTCTTTATAGGATACATTCATCGCAATCCCCAGAGAGAGCATGATGATGATAGCGGTTGTTCCGATCACAATGCCCAATACGGTCAATGTGGTTCTGACCTTGCTTCTGAACAGGTTTTTCAGGGCCATCCGGACAATATCAAATATCTTCATCGAGCATCATCTCTTTTCTTTTCTTGCGTCTTTTCCTGATGATAAAGAACACTACGATTAGCAGGACAACACCTGCACCAATGGCAATGGGGATAATCGGAAGCCTCGGGCCTTTAGTACCTTCCATGCCGGGATCCATCATACCGGGATCAAAGGGCATACCCGTATTCGGATCGATCGGGAAGCCTGGATTTATCACAGGAGAGGATTCCATTGCGTTCACTGTAAATTCCTTTTCAATACGGTGTTCCTTGCCGGCGGAATCTTCAAAGGTAAACACAAGAAGTCCTGTTGTCTCACCCGGTACCAGCGGTGTGACAGGCGCTTCATAGTAATCGCTCATGCCCATTTCGAAATTGCCCACAAAGTAATTGGATTCCTTCGTATCGAAATTCCCTTCCACCTTCACCATCAGGTTGGAAAGGGTCACCTTGCCCATATTGTAAAATTCTGAAGAGAGATATACGGGTTCCCCCATAATCGCCGGTTCAGACACAATCACATCGGAGGTTTCAAGCTTTGCGGGCTGCACCACGGGAATTCCGAACAAGTCATCCATTGTATTGCTCTTCAGTTGATCCTTTTCCTTGTATTCATATTCGAAAGAAGCCTTTACCACATAGGTTTTCGCCTGGGCATCGGGAATGGTGTACATCATCATTTCCTTCTCGGAGGTCTGTCCGGGCTCCAGATGGGCAATGTAGAAGGTGTTGCTGGACTGCACCGGTGAAAATACGCTTCCGGTCTTTTCACTGCTTTCATTGACGATCAGCGTGATCTTCATGTTTTCAACAGCCTTCACCTTGTTGGTATTCAGAAACTTCATGCGCAGTGTGAAATTCTCACCCGCATTCACCATCACCGGGTCGGTGGAATATTCCGAGATGATGATTTTGGGAACGGTGTTCAGCGTTGTGTCTTCTTCCTCTTCCTCTTCTTCCTTGTCCTTCTCCGGATTCGCGATCAGAACACCCATGTATTGCTCTTTTCGAACGGTTTCTTTATTGTTCAGGTATTCGACAACGGCCTTAATGGGATAGGTTCTGCTGTCGCTGTCCTTGGTGGCTACAAAGCTGAAGGCCACCGGAACCGATTCCCCGGGCTTCACATTGGTAAGATTCAGCACATTCAAAGAGCGCGGGAGGATTTTATCCCCACCGTCCACAGTGATCTTCACTGATTCCGCCGTCGTGGTTCCCGTGTTCTTCACGCTGAAGGAAGCTGTAAAGGGCTGCTCTACCAGCACTGTTCCTTCAGGCGTATGTATATTTTCTGTGATAATATTGATATCATCCTTCTTTTCTTCTTCTTCCTTGTCCTCTTTTTCAACCTTTGTTCCCAGTACATTTACATACATGGTGTATTCAGTTGGTGCAGTGATGTTGTCATGCATCAGCGATACGGTTATTGCATATGTACCGGGTAGCCTTTCTTTTTTGGCTTTTAAAGTATAAGTAACTTCTTTGCTCTGCTGTCCTTTCAGTTCGCTGTAATAGTGCTTTGTGAGGCTGTCGAGCACGTAAAAGTTTGCGCTGTCCGGTTTCAGCTCCACTGTCACATTTTTAGCATCCAGTGTTCCCATGTTCCAAACCTGAAACGTGACGGTGAACTCCTGTTCTTCAGGAATTTCCTGAAGGCTGGGTACTGCTTTCTTAACTACCAGCTGGGGAGGCAGATTGTTATTTAGCACTTTTATGTAAATTTCTTCATCTACAGAGTAGTCCTTTCCGTAAATATTTGTGTATGTTATTTTTATAGGCACCTTATATGTATCTGCATCGGCATTTTTGTCGATTTCAAGCTGAAACACAACATTTTCCGCCTTCTTTGCGGAGATCCCTTCAAGTCTTCTGTCCACCATCATCTGATCGATCACGAAGATTTTATCAGGAAGATCAGGTTTAATTGTAACCCTTTTTGCTTCATAGGCGGATACATTGGTGATTGTAAGGGGAATTATGATCTTGTTCCCCGCGGAACCTTCGGGTATAGCCTTTGAACTGACTACCAGGACGGGCTCGAACGTGCCTTTATCGCCTGTGGTCGGATCGATATCCTGGCTCAGGTTTGATATCCATATGGAATCATTCTCGTTATGAGTATTACCATTTTTATCTTTATACGTGATCACCATTGGTAATTCCGTACCAAGCGCTCCCGTGTGGAAAAAATAGAAGACCTGTTCAACTGTCTGTCCATTTCCCACTTCCTGAGCAAATTGTTTTATTAAAACAGAGTCTACCGGCTTAACCGAAGCCGTACTGCTGAATGTGACAGTAACATCGGATATGACCCCTCCACTGTTATTGACTAATTTCAAAAGCAATTCAAACTCATCACCAATTCTGATTTGATGCCCACCATTTGCCGATACCCCAATCACATCAACCGGTTTTGTGTCATCCGCAGCAAAAGCTGTATTACCGGCAAACATCATCACAACCAGGGCTAAACCCATAAATACTCCTAAAACACGTTTACTCATTTGAAGCACACCCTTTCAACTGATATTCCACTTTCTCTTCAATGCGATCGATAAGTCCGTCCTTGATATGTATAATCCGGTCGGCGTAATCCGACGCTTCCGTGTCATGGGAAACGAGCAGAATGGTTTGACCGTATTGTTCAGCCATGCCGGCGATCAACGCCATGATTTCCGCTGTGGTTTTACTGTCCAGATTTCCGGTAGGTTCGTCGGCAAAAATGATTTCGGGTTTTTCAACAAATGCCCGGGCAATACTGACACGCTGCTGCTGGCCGCCGCTCATCTGGTTGGGCTTGTGATGCAGCCGGTTGCCAAGGCCCACCGCCTTTAGCATTTTCACCGCAGCCTTTTCCCGGATTTTTTTGGAATAACCCTTAAAAACAAGCGGAAGTGTAACATTTTCCAGCGCTGTCAGGTTGGGCAGAAGGTTATAGGACTGAAAAATAAACCCGACATACTGCTGGCGGAACTTCGCAAGCTGTTTTTCAGATAACTTGTCAACCTGGATATTTTTCACGAATATACTGCCTCTGGTCGGTTTTTCCAAACCGGCGACCAAATTCAGCAATGTGGATTTCCCTGAGCCCGATGTACCAAAAAGGCAGCATATTTCACCCTTTTTAACCTCAAGATTGACGCCGTTCAGGGCGTAAACCTTCTCCTGCCCCATCTGGTAAACCTTTTTCAGGTTCTCGATTCTGATGATGGTTTCCATGACCTCTCCTGTGCACCCCCCGCTGTTTTTTATTCTGTCTGTTCTTTCCTGCGGCTGTGATTTGCAGCTCCAGCCGGTGGGTTTGCTAAATCTCCTGTGCATTTCCTGGAAGTTTATCGAACCCTGTTCCAAACAGTTATACCTTATTAGAATAAATTGGTAAAGTCAATAGTAAAAATAAACGATTCTGTACACGCAAAAACCCACACTTTTTATAGACGTATCCACCCAGAAAAAAGTTTCATTGCTATGTTTTATTTTGTATAATAAATTTGAACATTCATTTTAAATGCATCATTGACCTGAACCATTTTGAGTAAGCATGTATAAGCAGGCGGAAATCGCGGAAAATAATGTTTGGGTGATATTATGTTAATGATGTATCTTTTCTTCTTTTTGACAGCATGGGTTCTGTTTGAGATTGTCAGCCGGATCCTCCATATGCTTTACCTGGTTCGGATCAGCTTGTTGGTCGATTCGATCGGCAATAAGGAGGATTTGCTTTTTTTGTCCCTTCAGGATTATGAATATGTCATTGCCGAGGTTTTCAAAAGAAGCGGATATAAGGTCAGGATGTCCAGGAATTTCGCTGATGGCGGCAACGGTTTGATCCTCAATGATCTGTATTATGTTGTGGCCAGGAAGGAAGCCTATCATCACCTGATTGAAGTGGAACAGGCCAGAAAGCTGACGAAACACATGCAGGACAATGATATTTACCGTGGTATGATTGTTACGTTGGGGGATTTTAAGCCCAGTACCCGGAATTACTGCCACATGAATGTGATCACCTGTATCAATGGCAACCAACTGCTGCAGATGCTGAAG
>JAEZBW010000368.1 GCA_023426765.1 Bacillota bacterium | reverse complement strand
ACTTCGCTATTTTACAAATCCACGCACTGAAACGACGACACAACGCTTCTTTTGAAGTTTGCCGTCGCCCAATAGTGGTCAGCAGGACAGATGTCGTCAAAATATTCCAGCCATTTTTGGAGATGTTCTTTACTTTGGCCTCCAACAGTCCTGTCGTCAGATGGGGTGGTCCATCAATCGCTCCACGCCTGGGTCGACCACAGCGACATAATTTTGTTCGAAATTTCACGTTCTCAAGGATGCTGCATAAGCCTTTCGAGCGGTCTCATGTTCCAAATGGCACAATCTCCGCTCCGATCTTTCCGGGGCGTCACAGCCCGCGCAAACGCCGGTCGAAGTCGTATTCCCGGGAGGTCACATGGGACTCCAGGCGTGAAAGCCGGGCGTCCAAGTCCTTGAAACGGCGGGACACATCGGCCGCGGCTCGGGCGAGTCGGCCCGTGTCCGCGTCCTGGCCCGCCTCGGGGGCCAGGGGCACGATGAAAACGGCGGCGAAGTAGAGGATCGCGGCCGTGAAACCGGTGGACACGAACAGCACGATCACGAAGGCCCGCACCACCCAGCACGGCAGGCCGAGATAGTCGGCCAGCCCCCGGCACACGCCCAGGGCCAGGCCGTTTCGGGACCGATAGAGCTTGCGGCGCCCGGGAAAATCGTCGTTACGGCTTCTCATGTCCGCCTCGTTTGCCGGAAGCTTCCGGCAGCAGGGTTTCCAGGTTGTCCAGGCGTTCTTCCAGACGGGCCAGTCCGGCGCGCACCTCGTCCACCACGGCCATGGCCGCTTCCTCGTCGCGGCCGCGTACCCGGTCGTCGCGGCGGCGCAACTGGCGCAACACGAGGATGGCCGCGACCACCAGAAGGATTTTGACCACCAGTGGCACATGGCCAATATAGATTGTATGTTCCAGCACTGCTTATCCTTTTGCAACAGCGTGTCCGTCTCGGGGCGGCAAGTCTTGTCCGGTATGAACCCTCGCGGGAACGTCCCTCGGTCGATGAAGCCCGCCACTCCCCAGACCCCTTTTCCCAGACGGACGAGGATTTCAGACCCTGGCCGCCCGAGCGACGGCGTTTCCCGCCAAGCGCCATAGTCATTTTTTGGGCCTTCCGGCCGACAAAGTGCCAATCCTCGTCGCCCCCCTTCACCTCTCTCTTCAGGTGGGGGGGCTGGGGGCCTCAGGCCCCCAGCGGAGAGGTCCAGGAGAGGCAGCGCCTCTACCTGGCCGCCGGAGGCACCTCGCGCCTACTGGGCGCGGCGGGATTTGATTTGGGCCAGTTCGCGTTCCACGTCTTCGTCGGCGGCCAGACGGTCGAAGCGGGCGTCGAGGCTTTGGTCCTCGGTCGGGCGGCGGCGCGAGGCGGTTGTGCCGGTCAGTTCGGCCTCGGCCTCCAGGCGGTCGATGCGGGCTTCGAACGCCTCGAAGCGTTGCAGGGCTTCGCTGGAGTCGGCGCGCGAGACGTCCTCGCGCATGCGCTTGCGGCCGGTGGCGCGCAGGTGGCGGGCGAGCAGCGTGCGCTGGCGCTCCTTGGCCGAGGCGAGCTTTTCCTCAAGGGTGGCGATGTCTTCGCGACAGGCTTCGATCAGGCCTTCCACGGCGGCCAGCTCGCCGGCCACGATGTTCGCCCGGGCTTCGAGGTCGCGCTTTTCCAGCAGCGCCTCCCGGGCCATGTCCTCGCGGCCCTTGTCCACGGCCAATTCGGCCTTTTCGCCCCAGCGGCCGGCGGCGGCGGCGAGCATGTCGTGTTCGCGGGCGATGCGGGCGGCCTGGGCCATGGTGCGGGCGCAGTCGGCCTTGAGTTCCACCAGCGTTTCTTCCATCTCCTGGATCATGAGGCGGATGAGCTTTTCGGGCTCCTCGGCCTTGTCGAGCATGGCGTTGATGTTGGAGTGGATGATGTCGCGGAAACGGCTGAAAATACCCATGGTTTTCCTCCTGGCGCGGCTGCGCCTTGCTGGCTGCCGTAGAGCAGGGAGCGTGCCAGATATTTTTTTCTGTTTTTCTGGAGTATTGGCAGAGCGGGTAGTGTGCGATGTTGTGGTTTTCGCCGTCTGTTGGTATTTTTCGCCACAATACTGGAGAAAATCGCCATGACGCCCGACGCTCCCTGGCTGGCCGAGGCCCTGGGCCAGTCCGACGCTTTTTTGGCCTGCATGGAGGCCGTGGCCCAGGCCGCCGCCATCGACCGGCCGGCGCTTATCGTGGGCGAGCGCGGCACGGGCAAGGAATTGGCCGCCGCCCGGCTCCATTACCATTCCCCGCGCTGGGACCGGCCGTATGTGCCGGTCAATCTGGCCGCCTTGCCCCGAACGCTCATCGAATCCGAACTGTTCGGCCACGAGGCCGGGGCGTTTACCGGCGCGTCGCGGCGTCGGGCCGGGCGCTTCGAGGCGGCCGACGGGGGGACGCTGTTTCTCGACGAGCTCCACGCCGCGCCGTTGGCCGTCCAGGCCAAGCTGCTGCGGGCGGTGGAATACGGGCATATCGAACGCATCGGGTCGAGCCAGCCCGTGGCCGTGGACGTGCGCATCGTGGCGGCGGTCAACGTCGATCCGCGCCGGCTCGTCGCCCGGGGCCGGCTTTTGCCCGATCTCCTGGACCGGCTGGCCTTTTGCGTGCTGGTGATGCCCCCCTTACGCGAGCGCCATGGCGACATCGCCTACCTAGCCGAGCGGTTCGCCGCCCGGTTCGCGGCGCAGCTTGGCCGTCCCGAACCGCCGAGCTTCTCCCGGACTGCCCTGGCCGCGCTTGCGGCCCATCCTTGGCCCGGCAATATCCGTGAGCTCAAAAC
>JAEZBW010000116.1 GCA_023426765.1 Bacillota bacterium | reverse complement strand
TCCGCGTTTACGGTTGGATAAAAGAACCGCTTCGGCCAGTTTGGGCGCCTCCTCCCAGGTAATGCCGTTTCCAGGCCAAACATCGTAATGATGGGAAACATGCCGATGGTTGTATTCTTCCGGGATTCCCGGCCATGCCCATTCCTTCAGCGCTCCTTCCTCATCCAGCAGATAAGCAGGAAGCTTGTCAAGCATCTTCAGCCATTTATCCTCCTGCGGGTCCTGAATGCCCAGAATACGGCAGCCGTTAATCAGATTCTCCAACACCTCCCGGCATACCATGATATCCATGCACGCATTGATGGCGATTTTGCTCCATGTGCTTCCATGAGGGCAGTTTTCAGGTGAAAAGCCGGGGTAGAAAATGGAACTGCCGTTTTCATCGGTGTCCGATAAATAATCTTCATAAAAAAGCGCGATTTCCCGCAGTGCCGGAAGGATTCGATCCTTAAGAAAACCGACATCACCCGTGACAAGGTAATGACCCCAGAATTCATTGTATATCCAGCCTGCGCAGGATATCCAGTATTGATGGGGCCAGGTGGATGAAAAATGATAGAAAAGTCCGTTGTCCATATCCGGATGGATGTCCCCCAATATGCCGCGGCAGCCGAATATGTTCGCCGCGTTCAGACGGAAATCGGGCAATCTGGCTTCTATGAAACGGAAAAACACTTCCATCGCTTCAGGCAAATTTGTGAGATTCCCTGAACAAACCTGAAGGTTTACATTAATATTATACTGGCCCACCGCAGGAGGCAGTTCTCCGCTTTCGGTGATAAGGAAATACCGCCCCAGATCATACAGCTTTTCAAGCAATGCCGGACATAAATCCTGTTTTCCATGCTGCAGCGCAAGCAGCTCTTCCACAGAAAGCAGGCGATCCTTTTCGCAGTCCAGACGAAGGCTGCTGCGTTCCATCATCTCTGCCAAAACCTTTCGGTTTTTGCTCAATAGCCCTTCATAATCATCCTCCAGGCTGTTCCCGTTCACGATATCATTCATTTTTTCAACCATTTTTACAAGCTGGCTTTTGTCATATTGGCCAAACCGTTCAATTTTCGTCAGAAGCAGCAGGCTTCGGGCGTTTTTTACCACCAGCCGATCGTTCTCAATATTGGTAGCACCGCCATCGGCAATAACCCGTATTGCTGCGCCATATCCTATGCCAGGCATGATCTCAGGATCATACTGACAGCCCAGCAGAAGCAGATTTCCGGAAAAATCCCTTTCCACCCGTAAACCTTCCGGCATCATGAGGTTGTCCCAAAAATGGGTGCCCATCACATCTTCTGTGGAGATTTCTATGGTGGTGCTGATGCCATCCCCTGCAGCAGGCGCTGTCAGAAGCTGGACAAAGAGTTTATCCGGTATCGAAACAAAGCTTCTCCGAACCCACTCCCCATCCTTGTCGGTCCACCGGACAGCCGCTTCGCTGCTCATGAAATCCAGTGTCCTGAGATAGTCCTTCACCGGATTTCGGTTTTCGGCAGCCATCTTCATGATAAACGCAGGATGGATGTGGTAATTGCTGTGGGGAATTTCCAAATCCCCCGACCATTTCAGCCTTTCATCGTAACCTGCTTCTCTGGCTGCTTTGGATGAGAGCAATGCGGCTTCCTTCGATTTCCCTTCCAAAAGAAGTTTTCGAACCTGGGGAAGGATATGGGCGATTTGGGGTGGATTCAGGTTGTCTCTGTATTTTTTGGCATAAAGCTTTTCATGCTGAAAAACGACGGTTTCATTGTAAGGTTCGCCAAAAACGAGCATTTTCAAGCCGGCACCTGCCGAAACCATGGCATCCTGGTAGTGTTCTGCCGGAAAGGTGCTGCAATATCCACGCGGTGGAACACAGGAATCTCTTTTCTCAACAGGCATACCCGGATAGGCAAATGCATGCCTGACCGGCTTGTAATTCTTTCTTATCATGGGGATGCCTCCTTTTTATCGTCTGCCGTTTTTATCGTGATGTTTCTCCTTAAACTATTGCTTTGAAGAAAGGGAGCACCGGTTGATGCTCCCTGCAATTTGTCAATTGGTTAAACACAATGGGATGAACAGATGAAAGAGTGTTGTCAGTCGATAAACACATCCAGGCATTTACTACCCTTTTTCACGAAAGCTATAAACTGATCCAATTCCGCATACATCATCAAGTAACAGTCGCCGGAGTATTCCGTCCCGGTGTTCACATCAATCCATGCTCCGGAAGGAAGGTATACTTCCCGGCAGGTTTGCCCCTGATGAACTATGGGAGCGAAGAGGATGTCATCTCCGAACATATACTGATCCCCCAGAGAATAGCAGATTTGATCCTCGGGATAATCAAAAAACATCGGCCGCATCACAGGCTTTCCCGTTTCACTGGCGATATCCATCTGCTTATGGATGTAGGGACGCAGCTTCTCCCGTAAATGAACTAGCTTTTTCAGAATCGGATAAGCTTTTTCACCGAAGCTCCATATCTCGTTGTCCCCGCCGCTCCGCTCCTTCACGCCAGGATTTCGCTCCGCCTGACCGGGGGTGCGTTTCCTTGCGCCATGAAGCCTGGTGACCGGGCAGAAAACGCCGAACTGGAACCACCGTACTATCAGTTCCCTGAAATAGTCGCTTTCTATATCTGCTCCCCAGAAGCCACCGATATCACTGTTCCACCAGGGTATTCCGCACATAGCCATGTTCAGCCCGGTCTTAACGCTCATGCGCAGGGATTCAAAGGTGGACGGAATGTCGCCCGACCAGACAAGAGCTCCGAACCGCTGGCTTCCGATCCAGGCTGCACGGACAAGTGAGATGATCTCGTCCTCTCCTGCTTTTTTTAATCCCTCATAAAAAAGCTGGCAGTAATGATATGGGTAAATCAGACCAACTTCTTCTCCGTTGCCTTTAAAGAACCGGAGATTATCATAATGCACCGGATTGATCTCGGGTTCGGCCTCATCCAGCCAGTAGTTTTTGATTCCTTTTTTATAGTAATTCTCATGAATTCTGGACCATACATATTCACGGGTTTGCGGATTGCTGGGGTCGATGTGTGTTTGAAGCCCGTAGAAATTGAAGATGCCATATTGCCCGCTTTCGGTCCTCAGCAGCATGTTCCGCTCATCCATGTACTGGTAGTTTTCGCTGTTGGGGTTGATCGTGGGCCAAATGGAGACGACAGGCTTTATCCCCATTTTCTCCAGTTCTTTGCACATCCCCTCCGGATCCGGCCAATACTTTGGATCCAGCTTCCATTCGCCCTGTTCGGTCCAGT
>JAEZBW010000211.1 GCA_023426765.1 Bacillota bacterium | reverse complement strand
GCATACTCCCTCTCAGCCGGCTGCCACCGGCTCCCGCAGGCATATCTTCAATTGAATTATCCTAATGATATTACAGGGAAAAGGCCCTGTCAAGGAAAACTTCTTCGTCTTCTGTCATTTTCCAGGGCAGGTTTAACGTTTAATAGAGGAATGATAAATTGAATCATGCTATCATCATCTACTCTATTCCCTTGGCTTTACCGAGTGTCCCGCGTTCAATAAACTCTACAGGAATCTCCACATGTCTCACCACATCTCGGTGTTCAATCAGGTTAATCAGGGAATTAACGCTCACCGATGCGATTTTACCAAAGTTGCACCGCATTGTCGTAAGCCCCGGCGTAAGATATTTGGATATGGATATATCATCGAAACCGATAACAGACACATCCCGGGGGACAACAACCCCAAGATCCTTCAAAGCATTCATAGCGCCGATTGCCATAATATCATTGGCGGCGAAGATACCCGTGGGCTTATCTTCCTCCGGGCTGCTGTACATCCGGTAGATTTCCCGGTATGCTTTTTCCTCGCTGAAGTCACAGTCAATCTCCGTCAGCTTCTCTATCAGGTGCCGGCACTTCTCTGCCGCAGACTTAACCCCTTCGTGTCTGCGGATTGCCGGAAGACGCGGCCTGCCGCAGCCTATATACAGGATATTTTTATGCCCGTTCTGTACAAGTTTTTCAATTGCATAAAAAGCAGATACCTGATCGTCCATATTGACGACCACCACATTCTCATAATAAGAATCCCTCTCCTGATTCACCAGGACAAGCGGATATCCGCGCTCAGCCAGACGTCTGACATCTTCGCTCCCGGTATCATAACCAAGCAATATCGCACCCCTTACCATTCGGCCGTTTAAGATGCGCTCGATGGATTTGACATCCTTTTCCCGCTCGGTTAAGTATACGAGCGTCTTATATTCACATCTTTGGGCATTGCTGATTACAAGGTTAATCATCTCTGTTGCAAAGTGGGAGGTGATATTGTTACTGGCGCCTGAGTTCTTGTCCGAATACGCGGAGAATAAACCTATAATTTGTTCCTCCTTGCCGACAAGACTCCTTGCCTTGCTGTTTGGTTCAAAATTATACTTTTCAATATACTGGCGTATCTTTCTCTCGGTTCTCGGGGCCACTCCGCCCACACCGTTAATGACCTTGGAAAGCGTAACCCGCGAAACCCCTATGATTTTAGCCAATTCTTCAGTCGTCATTCATTCATACCACCACTTATTCATTGTCATTATTGTTCGTCTGCACACATATAAAGCCATCATTATAGTATTACATGCCACCATCACAATCAAGTTAAAATATAGGATCGGAGTAAGCAGAAGCGGTCTTTCGGGTGAAATGCTATATCTCTATCTCCATTCCATCATAAGAGACCAAAAATCCATATCTACCTGCTTCCTCAACCATTTTATCATACAGCCAAAGTCCATTATGGGAGAAATGGTTCACAATCCATTTTGTATTATCATCTCCAAGTCCAAGCTCCGTCAGACGCTGTCTTTCCTTCACTGCATCAACAAGACCCATATGATTTTTTCCATCCGCTGAGCTTTGTATCGTGCAGTCAAGACTGACCAGATCAAGATGCACCTTGTTCGTCTTCAGATACTCCATGGTTGCTTCCGGAAATGCGCCGGTATCATGGGCATACAACATCGTTTTATTACCCTGCGTAATCTCATAAAGCAGGCATTCTTCATTCCTGTCATGTAAAGCCAGTAATGGGACTACAATATAGTCCTTAATTACAATCGATTGGAAGGGCTCTGCTTTATGGAAGTTGAATTTTGATTCCACTTCCCATACTTTCGGTACTTGCGTCCATATCTTTTCTCTTACCCTGTCATTCCCATAGATATGAAACACATTCGGTCTGTTGTGGGCAAATGGTTCTCTTAGCAGTTCCAGATCCGGTGGATTGAAATGATCCGTATGGCTGTGTGTTACCAGCAGATGATCCACCTTCTCAAGGTCTAATCCATAAACCAAACAATGCATATTGGTGTCTGGAGTCAGATCAATCAATAAATCATCATTCATTAACGCCTGAGATCTTGTTCTAATATTTTTCCCTTTTATTTTACGGGCTGTCTTACAAAGCTCACAGTTGCAAAATAACCCTGGCCAGCCTTCGCCGGCACCTGTTCCATAGTATGTCAGTTTCAATGGAATTTCCTGCCTTTCATATTCAGAAGTCCACTTCGTAGTCTTTTCAGCATCTTTTAATAGAGAAAAGTCCATTTTGCAGCCTTTTCTTTATCTGGTATCAAACGAATAATGAAGGAACACCTGCAAAACATTTATTCTCCTGGTCTAATTCATACTATATTACATCCCACAGGTAATGTGGCTGCTGCCATGATTATATCCGGTTCCCATGAAATGCTGCATTCTCCAGTGGTAGCTATGGGCAAATCTCTTCCTGGAGTACTCGCTTTCTGCTGCATTGGTATCACCCCAGATACGAACCTTTCCCTCATCCGTGTAAAATACCATCAGCTGTTCACCCGGACGCCGCATAATCTTACCGCTTCTAACCACACCATCACCGCTGGTAAAACCATGGTTCTTACCCGTGCTATCTACGATAAACCCCTTCATATCCCCACTGGTTCCGTAAAATTCGTGATAGCCGTCTCCATCAAAGTCAACCGGCATGAATTCATGTCCCTTAAACGGAAGGGGCGACGCTAAGGGAGAGCCCGTCACGGCATCAAAATAGAAATCCTCCGGCTCCGTATCCACAATAGCGTTATTGATGACGCGGCGGGTAATTCGCATTGCCATCGCTACCTTCCGGTAATCCGAATCGATATTGGCAAGCCAGCCATTGTGCATATGGCCGATACTGTCTACTGCAGTCCATTCTCTCTCGCCCTGCTCGTTATATGTAACGACTCTGGGCTCTCCTTCCTGCTCATAATCCTCGCGGCAGGTATAGATGTACTTCTTTCCGGTTCTGATATCCTCAAAAGGAACTACAATATCGGAATGTCCCAGATATTTTCCCTTATCTCCGCAGAATACTTCATGTCCGTCGTCCAGACTCAACAGGCGTTCTCCCCAGAACAGTTCGTCCACTCCGTCATTGTTGAAGTCTAAAACCGGACACAGATGGCTGGAACGTGCGCCCATATCATCATGAGGAATTTTGATATCCCAGCGTTTCTCCATACCTTTGCTATATCCCTGCAAATACATGTCCCGGTATGTTCCCTGTGCGGTGACCAAAACGGGCCTGTCATGAACGTATCCGCCGGTGATAAAGAACCGGTAAGAATGGGACATGGTATCGTCAATGGTGTTATCCGGCCATTTCCACTGCCCGGTTGTCTTTCCCGTCAGCGGATTGATGCGCTCCAATACTCTTGCATTCAGGCTGAATGGAAGGTTGGGATTCAGGTTGTTGACAAACCATATTTCATCCACGCCATCCTGGTCCAAATCAAAAGAAATAAACGGTGCATACCATACGCCCGGAATGACCCCGTTTCCCAGATCCCGCTTCCACATGACGACACCCTCCATGGTGTACAGTGCCATTTTTAAGGTGTCCTTCGGATAATTAAACATCTCCGGCCATGGATCCAGATTTCCCTGACTGGAATAGACAAATAATACTGCCTCCGGCATATCCTTCCCCAAAGATACCGGAACCGAGCGAACCTGTCCCAACCGGATTCCCAAATCAAATTCCTTTAAGCATTGAATCTTCATTTCTGCTCCTGTCTGCCTGCAACATCCTTTGTTACGTCTTTCGCAGGCACTTGACGCAAGGAGGCTGAAGTTCTTTTTATTCATCCTTCCTCCTGCTGCCTCTGGCTTTCCCTCTTAAAGCTCGCATTTTTCAAGGTTTTCAGGGAAAACCTATCAACTAAATCTATTGATACAATTCAAGGATGGCTTCCTGAAGACCCGGATAAAGATCCGCGTTACGGTAAGGCTGCAGGGTCAGTCCTCCATCCTTATCAATCGTGTATACTGTGTATCCCTGAATCAGGGTATCGGATATCTTCTTTGTCACTACATTATAGCTGCCGTATCCGCTGTTCTGGTTATATGCAAGGATGATTCCCTGATACTTCACTGCAAAATCATTGACATGGTCATGACCTGAAATAAATGCCTGAGTGGAGCCCAAATCATGGATTACATCAAAAAAACCGTTATTATGCCCTGATGCGCATACGGTCTCAAGCTTGGTTCCATACAGAAACACCGCTTCAGCTTCGCCAGCCATCGCTTTCTCATAAGCCGTATTGAACTCCACCAAAGGGATGTGACTGAATACGACGGATTTGATTGTCTTCTTTGCCATCTCATTGATATGGCTGACCGTCTCTTGATACCATTTTATCTGGCTGTCCTTGATATAGTCATCCTTCTTTTTATTGGTGGCTTCAATCTCTTCTTTGTACTTTTTGATATCTTCTTCGGTCATATCCGATCCGCTGTCCATAAAATACAGGGACTGGCGTATTTCACCCTTGGAATCGAGAAGGTTGATGACATGGTTTCCCGCTCCCCATACCGTTTCCCCTCTATTTGTCGTCTTGATATCCTTTTCAACCAGGCAATGAGGATAGGAAGCAAGGATATCAATCATCCTCTGTCTGGATATACTGGCCGCATTATCCCCTTCATGATTTCCAAGTACCAGCGTCCAGTAGACTCCCAGCTCCTCCATCAGCTTACCGAACTGTTTTGTACGTCTTGCATTGAGAGCTGATGTAAGATTATCCCCTACAAGCACAACCAGGTCAGGCTTTTGTGAAGATATATTTCTCATCAGCATCTCTATGGTCACATTCCCTTTTTCCTTGTATGTATCCAGATGCATGTCTGTAAACGCAACAATCCTAAAATCATCATCCAGATAGTTGCCGGAAGCATCTGTTTTGGCAAGAGAGGTATACTCGCCATCAGCCTTTACAACGTTATACTCCTTATTTTGTATCACAAGGGAGCGATCAATTTTGTATGTTACAGGAAGAAACGTTACAAGAGCCGCTGTTGTGATGGCCAGTGTCCCCAATATCGAGATTAAAACTACTTTTCGGCCTTTGCCGTTATTCTTTTTGCTTTTCATCTGTCCCTCCTGATTTCACGATGGCATCTGCCGTTACAGTCTATTCCTGTCTGTTTTTTACTGTGGTTACGTTTATCCGATCCATCTCTTTTGTACCTCATAACCTACTCCATTTCAATAAAGGCTTGAAGCGCGTTCATCATCAGTGACAAATCAAAGGTCTCTGAGAAATCCTTTACATCCTCTGCATTATCTGAATACTGGTGATACAGATTCACGCAAAGCTCATACCCGGCGCCCTGCTGTGCTGAAAAGTCCTTAAACAGTTCATACATGCCTTCTGCATCCTGGGTCCTAAAAGGATTATCCGCTATCACCTGAGGTTTTCCGTCTACAGGATTGGAATTCGAGAAGACAGCACAGTACTGCATGACTTCCGTCAGCTTCGAAAAATCAAAATCCCTCATTCCCTCTATGGAAGCTTTCGCCTCCTCATAGCTCATATTCATATGCCCGTCACGGTAATCTGCACATCTTACCAGTGCTTCTATGAATTTTTTTGAATACGTCGGCGTATTTTTCAGCCATTCCTCCGAGGCTGCCCATAGGCCTCTGATGGAACCGTCGGTATTGAAGCAATCCACAAAAACCGCGGTAAGCTTGTTGTCCCTGTTCATGATATAAGAGAAGTCGTCAGCATGGATATAGGTAATATCGATTCCCTGCTTCTGTCTCGTTATCTTGCTGAGGGTCATTTCAGCGCCATCCGAAAAGTATACATAAGTAGAACCCTTCAGAAGAGAATTGGCAGCTCCGCTCAGATAAAGGCTTAAAGCGTCCGTTGAATAATATACTCCTACGTTTACATACTTGTTTTCCTTTGCACAGCCTGAAAAGAGTGCAGCAAGCAGGATAAGGCAGATGACAAATGAGGCGAAGCGTGTGCGTTTTTTCATTGTGACACCCCCTCATTTGCAGGAACAAGGTCATCGCTGTGCGTTCTGTTCCATTCTGTTTCTTTTGCGGCACGCATCTCATTTAGTTCCTTCAGGATTGCTTCTCTTCTTTTTCCGGTATAGTTATCAAAGAACATAATGAGGGCGGGAATGAGATTGCCTGCTATTCCGGTTACACATAAAAGGTAGAAGATTCCGTTTAAAGTCTCCGTTGACTGAACCACATTGATGGTAGTCGGTCCAAAAGACTTGGCGCTTACATAGCCAATAATCACAAGGCCGGCAGGAAGCAAAAGATCCTTCCACAAACCGCTTAACCTCCCAGCCATGGAATTCAGAGCGAACACCATGGATTCACATCGTATCGGTTCATCGTACTTCTTCCACATCCTGTACTCCATATAGTCTGTACTGTCGGCAAGAAGTATCTTCTTCGCTGCACTCATGGCTCCATTTGGGAACCCTGCAATCCCGATGCAGATTGCGATCAGCACAAAGGATTGGTATCCTGCGATGAGAAGAATGATGTACATAATACCTGTAAGGAGATATCCGTATGCAATAATATCCCTGGAGGATATCCTGCTGCCGATAAACGGAACAAGCACGATGCCTGCATAGGACAATGCCGCGCTGATGGCTCCTACAACAGTAGCCATCCAGAAAGCTTCCAGCGTTTCCAGATAGAAAAAAGCCAGAAGCCCGTAACATATTGTGCGCACAGAAGAGATTATGTTGGAAATGATTAAAAGCCACATCGGCTTATTCAATAAAAGAGCTTTAAAATTAAGTTTGGCGGTAGCCGGTTTTCTCCATTTCGCCGCTGTTTTTTCCTTCAGGGTGAAATAGGGAACCAGCATCATTGCAAGCCCGATTAAACCAAACACAATGGCAAAAATAAGATATATGGCAGCCTCATGCTCCATGTATGCCGCGACAAATATGGGGATGAGGCCGCTTGGCAGCATGCCTCCCAGTGTAGATGCGAGCTGTGCGACCGTATAGAAATTCTTCCTGTCGGCAGGATTTGTCGTCATGCGGGCTGACAGGGTCATCATGGACATATCATAAAAACCATCTGCGATACAGTACAAGAGATAAAAGACAAATACATAAGCGATTCTCGCACCTAACTGCAGGCCCGGGACGATAAATAAAAGAATTGACGATACTGCCAGTGGAAAAGGTGACAGCAGCAACATGGTTTTTGTCATGCTGCGGCCGCTTCTTGTCGTTTTATCCAGCAGTACTCCGGCGACAGGATCCACAATGATGTTGACAACCTTTGCTACAACCATCAGCAGCAGGATGACCGCAGAATCAATTCCCATGAATCTTACCAGGAACAGCGTAAGGACATAAGCCTCCACATCCTGGGTCATGGAATTACCCATAATGCCGCTGGAATAACCAAGCTGTTCCTTCATCGTAAAAGTCGGATTATGAATCACCTTGTTCCATGCGCTTTTCAATTTGCTGCCAAAGGACTTTTTTTCCTGAACCTGTTCCATATCTCCTCCTTTAAACCGTAATTATCATGACTATATCAACCAATATCATTTAAAAAGGTTAATATCTTCCTGTTATTTCAAGCTTTCCTGCTGTGTCCAGTGGATAATGGTGAACCTTTTCTCCGTTCAGAAACAATGTATCCTTCTCTATCACATACTGCTCGCTGCCATTTGTTACGATTACCCTTCCGTTATCCTCAACGACCATATCCATTTGTTCCATATCCCATAAAAGTTCGTCCACATTCCGGTACTCTGCATAGCTTCCCACCTTCAGCACCCAGACATTGTCACGCCCCGGGCTGATCAATTCGCGGTTGCGGCAGGGTCCTTCCTCCTGCATATAAAGGCCGTTTAAGGCTCTGACGCCGATATAGCCGCCGTCCTTCTCCAGTGCAATTGCAACCGCACTCTTCCTGTAGCTATGAAACTCATTCAGCGGCACATAAGCATGGGTGTAATCCAACCGGTTCTCCGCTTTAATGTGATACTTAAGAATACTGATATTTCTATACTGGACTGCCAGCGGCAGACATCCGTTGCCCGCCCAGAAACCAGGACGTCCGTTCCCGTAAATTTGAACCTCTCCCGGATGATTGATGAATACCTGAGCGGTTCCGTCAAGGGTTGCCTGGGCAACATTCTCCTGATAACCCGGCTCATAGGGTCTAAAACCGACAGCGGTAGAGAGAAGTGCCCTGGAATTCTTATACAGATAGAGGTTCACCAATTGGTCAATTCCCTGTGTGTTCTGATGTATTAATTCTTCATCTCCGCGCAGCCTGACATATTGCTCATATTCCTTTGGCGGTTCATAATCTCCCACAACGATAGGAACCAATGCCCTAAAATGGTCATTCATGTATCCCGCATTGTAGAACAGATACAATAAGGACGGCATTCCTGTGCTGTAGCTTCCCTTCAGCTCTCTCTCGTAGGTTCTTCCGAAGCTGGTCATCATATTGCCCTTATGCTCGTTGACCGCCAGACAAAAGGCCAGCTTGTCCAGTGCCCTCTTCGCCTTCTCACGCAGAGGGGAACCTTTTGGCGTCAAATCATATAAATAACCCAGCCCCATGATATCAATGGGCAGATAGGTACTGGAATTCCACTCTGTCGCGAATTCTGTAAAAAAACGATCAAACCATAATTCCAAAAGCCTTTCAGCCTTTTTACAGGCTTCTGCTCCGGTCAGACCACTGCAGGCAAAGATGCGTTCCGGCATCGACTTGCCCGCGAAATACTGACATATGTGGAACATCAACGCGTGGTTTTCACTGAAAAACCACATCGCATCATCACCGGGTTCATCAATCCAGTAGCGGTATCCCGCCATTGCATCCTCCACCTCCCGCCGCAATTTCGCGGTGAAACGATCGGAGAATTTTACATACATATATACCATGATGATCAGACGAAAATCGGAGCAATCCCGTTTTGCATTCACCCATTCCAGATGCCCCCTCAGAATCTCTTCCAGATTATCCGGGGTCTCTCCCTCGTGCAGCCTGATCACAGCACGGTAGTCACTTCCCTTGTCTGCATCACGGATAATATCTCGAATACGCTGCTTCCGTTCCTCACAGGTATCCTCGTGGTACCCCATATACCGCGTATTGAATGCATGCGTACCGATCACGTTGCTGATGATAACTCCGGACACCATGACCTCTACCCTGAAAAAATAGAAGCCGGAAGCTATCTCATCTGCATGAAACAGCGTCATCCCCTTCTGCCCTGGCTGTATCAGATACCGTTTCGGCCCGGCGAACCTGTCCGGAGTGAGAACCATCTCCACAGGCACATCCGCAAAGGCTTCCAGGTTTAGATATACCGGTTCGCTTAAGTATGCCTCTTTATCAAAATACATGCGGGAAAGTGCAGCTTCCGCTTTCAGGATGGTTTCCGTATCGGTTTCCTCTTCCACCCGAATCTTCATCCGGATATCCTGTGCACCCAGATAACGCACCTTGTAATGGAACGCCGTATCTCGCTCCGCCAGGTCTTCCAGACACACCACCAACCTGTTCGTGCCTTTTCGCAAAGTCATGGAAATAACGGTGCTCTGTTCTCTATTCCTCTGAAATGGGACATAATCCGTCACCAATTCATCGTTTAGCCAGACTGTCAGCGCCCCGCAGGTTGAAAGCTCAAACTCTGCCGTTTCCTCTGCCGGTACCTCTAAACAGGAATAGCCATAGCTTCTCAGATATGCGGGGTTTGTATAAAACCCGGAATCATCTATGCCTGCATTCCCAAACGGGAAATACACCTTTAGTGTCTTTCTCTGTCCGAAAACCTCAATCTCGTCCCCTGGAAACAGGCCGTCTAAATCCACATAGGGCGGAATATTACCGATACGTCCTTTCACGACTTCCCTTTTGCAGGGATTATCATGAATGGAAGAGTCTTTTTTCAGCCATTCGTTCACATTGCCATGAAGAACAGTCTTTCGAAACGGACTTTCCCTGGCGAATACCCCTGCCGTCAGAAAACGGTTGATAAAGCCACCCGGAAACAGCTTATATTCCAAGTATTTCATCATGTCTCCATCCTAATCCAGGTAAATGGGATTGGTATAAGCCGAACGGCCTGCCGCATCCATACATTCGGCACGAACCAATTTCCAGGAACCTTTCAGTTTTGTCACAAATTCGGTCACATGCCTTCCAAGATTGCGTTGATAGGGTCTTGTCTGTCCACTGATAAAAATTCGTTCGCAGGGAGAGCATACCACATGCACCTCATCCTCTTCCACATAAAAATCATAAATGGATGGCCCGGTGGAGGTATAAAAGCTGCCTGTTTTCATGGCCTGCATAATTGCCTTTGCAGACCGATCGGCTGCCTTCACTACGGTAAAACCGCCGAAAGAATCACTGTACATGGAATCCAGTTCATGATGGTTGTGATTATCGTCACCGCCTCCGTTCCACAGCTTGCAGCCGCGATAAAGCATTTCCGACCAGAAAATGCTTCCATCCCCTGTATTCTCCAGCCACTCTGTTCCATAATTGATAATCTCAACAGCGTCATAAGGATTATCATCCTCTACCTCTGAACTCGTAAGCATGGACCAGTGCGGATGGTTCAGCATAACATAACAGCCTTTTTCACGCAGCTTGTAACATAATGCCAAAGACTCCTTACCCGTTCTGGCCGGAAGGTGAATCTTCTGCCCCGGTTCAATTCCCTCAATTTTATCATCCCATAAAAAGTGCACATGAATATCCTTGTCATTGGAAGCGTTGGCCCATAATTCAAAGCCCTGAAGCATGGTAAACTTCTCCTCGGTCAGCATTCGGGTATCTGTGTAAGTATCATGATCGGTAACTGCCAGAAAATCGTAGCCATGATGCTGATAGGCCTCTTTCATCTGCTCCGGCGTCAGGCTGCCATCGGAAAAGACGCTATGGCTGTGAATGTTCCCCTTTAACCAGACAGCACGCTCATCCTGCAAAAAATTTGTCTTCTTCATCGCTTGGGCATCCCCCATATTTATAAGAAAATTGGATTTGTATACAATATGTCCATGATAGCGCTCGCCTTACTGCCACCTAAACAGCATGGATTCCTTTGTTACATCAGCCCCTCAATCAGGGCAAGAAGCGCAAGAGCTTGTCCATAATGCATCTTTACAAGCGGTATGTCCTTGTAATGCTGTAAGGTGCGTCCCACATTGGTGCCATAGGATACCCTCATCAGCTCGCCGTCCTCGTTGATCCCGTCAAGCACGGCCTTTAGCGCCTTTCGCCCGCATTCCAGATAATTCTTATTCAGATATCCCTTCCTTACTCCTTTTAATATTCCAAAGCAAAACCCGGCGGTGGCCGATGCTTCCAGGTAAGAGGACGGGTCGTCAATTAAAGTGTGCCACATGCCTTCCTCAGATTGATATTTGCTTAACGTAGCCACCTGATTTTTAAACAGGTTCAGGATAAATTCCTCTTCCCTGGGTTTCAGATCCACCATGTCCAGAAACTCCGGTATGAATACGGTAATCCAGCAATTGCCTCGCCCCCATAAGGCTTTGGCAAAGTTGCCTCTCTCCGCAAAGCTCCATCCGTGATACCAGAGCCCCGTCTTCGTATCCAGAAGATATTTGGCATGCAGCATGAACTGATAAACCGCTTCCTCCACATACTCCGGGTAATTAAAAATTCTGCCGTATTTTGTGAGGAATAATACAGTCATGAATAAGGTGTCGTCCCATAGCTCCTGGTTGTTCTCCAGTTCCGCATGTTCATGTTGAATACCACGCTCCTGCGTCCGCTTCATGTCGTTCATAATCCAGTCGGCCCATTCCCCCATGATTGCTTTGTACCTGGGGTTGGGTTTTACCTCATACAGGCAGGCCATGGTCAGTAAGGGAGCGACAGTATTCACATTTTTATCCGGAAGCCCAATCTGAATACGGTCTTTAAACCAGTCTTCCATGTATTTCAGATATTTCTCATCTTTTGTATACTTAAAAGATTTGAATAGTCCATACAGACCTATTCCATGAGTCCAGTCCCATGCCGCCAGACTTTTTGCTTCTGCCGGAGAACGGCCTACCGTATTGACCAGATTGTCAATATAGCGTACGTCTGTGTTGTATAGAAAACCATAAAGATTGCTTTCTACTTTTTGAATCATATCCTGATATTTTTTTACCATACTTTTACCTTGCCTTTTTGGTTTTGTCTTCCCTGGACGCGGTTGTAAGGAACTGGTGTTTATGAACCTAGTTCTTTATATCTGGCACGCATTCATTTGTATCGCTGCTTCAGGTTTTATTGTGAATTTCTTAATTTTTTAACACCTGTTAAATTCTTAATGTCATTATATACAATATTGAAAATATATGCAATAACATTTCTATTTTTAGTATACCGTAAGATGAAAAGCTGAAGTCTGTTCTGGGCAGGGCCTCGCCTGTCTTTAGTTTGGGGTAGAACTATCCAGGTAAAGTCTGTTATCATTAAGCCGAAAAAAAATAGAAACAGAAAGAGTAAGTTAGAAAGGGAGCTTGGAAGAGAGACGGATCTTTACACCTGAAAAAAATCCATTGGTTGAAAGGTGGATCACAGGGATTGGTTT
>JAEZBW010000194.1 GCA_023426765.1 Bacillota bacterium | reverse complement strand
CAATAAAGTTTCTGGTGGCAATAACGGAGAGGACACACCTGTTCCCATACCGAACACAGAAGTTAAGCTCTCCAGTGCCGATGATACTTGGGTGGTAACGCCCTGGGAAAGTAGGTCGCTGCCGGATTTATATGAAAGCCTTATGGTTGTTCGCCATAAGGCTTTTCAAATATTCAGAATACTACATTCTTCTTATTCGTAATATCAAGATAGATACCAAGGGATTTAGTTTCTCCATTTTCAGCAAAAATCTGAATGAATACTTTACCTTTTTTATATACCAAATTGTAATCGCTGCTCCTATCCTTGTTCTTTTTGTACGAGAGTTCTTCAAGTATAGTTATGGCAGCCTCAGAATCTCCTCCGACATGTATGCCATATATACTGTATTTTGAATCAGATGTAGAAAAGCCTGTAAGCTTATATTCATCCAGACAATCCGGATAACCGCTTACCGTGTATCTTGTCAGGCCATCATCAGAGAGTAGTGAGTAACAGCCGAATCCTTCCTGCTTCTCATAATTATCTGCGTAGTCAAGGTTCATCTCATTCTCTGTAAGCTTGAAGTCCAGATTACTGTTTTCAATCAGCTCATTGATCTCATTGGTTTGCCCTGTTTGTGCAGTACATGCGCTAAACAATAAACAGGTCACTAAAAACATAGACGCTATCAATGCAGTTGTTTTCATAGATTTCCACTCCCCTTTATACCGATAGGATCATTTATCGTGTCGGTTTTACTTTCTCAGGCAGCCTTAGCAGGCACTCTTTATACAAAGTAGACTTTCTTTCTGTATTATTGTTCCAAAGTGAGGATGGGATGGCTACTATACAGGAAGAGCTTTAAACTGTTCCGTTCTCAAGCCAGCGAATTACCTCAGCAACAGCGCTGTCATCATGATGGCCGCAACATATATCCGCAGCGGCAATAAGTCTTGGATGCGCATTGGATACCGCTATACCGGTTGCGGCATATTGCAGCATTTCAAGGTCATTCATGTTATCACCCATTGTAATGATTGACTCGCGGGTGATTCCATAAAGCGCCGCCAGCTCTCTGAGGGCATGTCCTTTTGAAGCTTCAGGATGAAGGATTTCAATGAAATCAGGCTGAGAGTAGAAAAAACGGTAAGGTATCTGCCTGCTACGCAGGAAAGCTTCAACGTCATTCAATTTTTCCGGATCCCAGGCAAGAATAATTTTTTTCCAGGGGAAATCGATTTTATCAACAGGAGCATAACAGGGGATAAAATAATCACGCTGTATTTGCGCTCTTGTTGCTTCATTTTCTTTTAAGACAAAAATCCTGCTCCCATGATATATTTCCACACCTGAATCGGGAAAGGCGGACATCAGCTCAACCACAATGGGATAAATACCAGAATCGAGATATTTACTCCACACAATGCTTTTAACCGAATAATCATATATGGCGGCACCGTTATAAACTATAACAGGGAGATTGATTGGAAGATCAGCCAAAAACCTTCCTACAGATACCTCATCACGGCCTGTTGCAACAGAAAAGTAACCACCGCGCTTAACAAAGTCGAACAATGCTGCTTTGTTCTCCGGGCTGACTTCTCTGTTGCTGTTCAATAACGTTCCATCCATATCGCATACCAGTAGTTTTCCCTGAAATCTGTTCATTCGTCCTCCAACAACAGGTTGATATCTTTCATAAGAATAGCAGAACAAAAAATATCAGTCAAACCAGAGGATAAGGAAATTCACCGAAATTAAAAATTAAAAAGAATAACTCCACCCTCAGGAAGATGGAGTCTGTATGGTGTATTACATAGATTTTTGTCAAAAAAATATATGGAAAAGAATAGATAAATGGATCAAATGCCTAAACTCCAGCCTTCAATGAGCGTTTGTGCAAAATGTGCAGCATAATGCAGGTGCTATTGAGAGCTTTAATAAAGGGCATTCACGAAAACTGTGGCCTGTACCACCTGAAAATACCAGGTGTACAGGCCACACTTATAAAACAGACTTTTCAGATTCATCATAATGGAGATGTCTCTAAAAAATAAATTCATAAAAGAAAAGGTTTGTTAACTTTCCTGGCAGATAATCTGAAGCTCTTTCGGATATGCATTCAGAACTTCAACACCGTCGTCGGTTACGACAACGAGATCCTCTATGCGGACACCCCATTCACCCGGAATATAGATACCAGGTTCGATGGAAAAGCACATCCCCGGTACTGCAACAGCGCTGCTTACCCCACTGCAGTCGGGGGGTTCGTGCACATCCAGGCCAATGCCATGCCCAAGCCTGTGTGTAAAATATTTTCCATAACCGGCATCTTCTATTACTTTGCGTGCCGCACGATCGATTTCACTGAGGGGCACCCCGGGGCGAACTGCTTTTATTCCGGCAAGATTCGCTGCTTTCACCACTTCATACACTTTCTTCTGTTCATCACGGGCGCTTTTATAGAACACTGTACGTGTCATATCGCACCAATAATGCCGTACTGGTGCGAAAATATCCAGTATGACGCTGTCACCCGGCTTTAAGGTTGCATCGCCGGAATCATGGTGCGGTTCGCTGCAGCCGGTCCCATAGCATATCAACTGTGACAGGGCGGCATCTGCGCCATGCCTGACATGCAGATCACCCACAATGCCTACCATACTTCGTTCAGAAATGCCGGCTCCCAGCGCTGCGATTGCATCAGCCATAACGGCATCATTCAGCCGGGAAGCGGTCCGCATCTGTTCAATTTCCTCGGTATCCTTGATCTTACGGGCTTCATCCACTGCCATGGAACCCAGGACCGGATGAATATCATGCCGCTTTTCCAACAAATCCAGCAGGAATTTAGACGGCCACACTTTATCAATGCCTAAAAGGCCGTCTGTCAGAGAACTGGCAAGCCCGCTCATAGCATCTTCACCATCACTGTGATAAACGATTTTCAGTCCGTCCTGCTCTTTAACAGGGAACAGGTGGTTGTTGAACAAAATAGCACTGCCGTCGTCCTTCACAACAAGCGCATACAACCGTTCGCCCGGTCCGACATGGATACCGGTCAGGTAGAAAATGGAACAGGGATCACTGACGATCAGCTGTCGCAGCTCCATTTTCTTCATATTATCAATAACTGTTTTCAGTCTATGCTGTCTCATAAAACCTCCACAACAGGTACAAGTTTATTTAGGTCAGCTGGTCACGCAAGCAAAATCCTGCTGCTCGCACATGAATCTGAGGCGGGAGATAGGCTTACCGTCTGATTAAGGTCATCCGTATTCACCACCGGGTGTTTTTCAATCCTTCGGGTTGGAAGTACGCGATGGGGCGGGGAGGGGGTACCGTTTACCATAAATAGGCGGTGAGCATATCTCCCACCTCGATATAACGGTGTGTTGCAATTGCTTCTGTTGTTATAATGTTACCTTTGCCTTTTTGTTTGCATTCCACACGTACAAACCCAATGCCATCCCGATGACGCCATATACCATAAAGGTTCTGAAGTATTCACCGAGAATTGCCTGGCCAAATAAGGCCTGGCCGATTTCCGGCGACATGATGAACATGGAATTGAACAGCAGGGTGCCTACCAACGCCTGGTTCACAGTAGCCTTTGAAACCGAAGCACCGCCAACCAGCAGCGCCGCGACAGAAAACATGCCGATTTGGTTGTGAGCACCGTAGGTATTCAGTGTGCCCATGTTCTGCAAATAAATTATCTGGCCCCATGCTGCCAATACGGTTGAGATGATAACCGCAATAATTCTTGTTTTATCAACATTAATTCCATTGGTCTGTGCGATATACTGGCTTTGACCGACACTCCTGAAATCCTGACCCAGTTTTGTTTTCATGATGAGCTTTGTAAACACATAAAGCAAAGCAATCAGCAATACGGTGAAAACCGGCACCTTTTTTACCGTCATCAGACTGTTGTTCGTTATGATGGAGATGATGGAGATGATGACGACGGAAGCCAATATAACGGTTTTTGCTAGAAATGAAGGGTCCAGTTTGTTTTCAGGGTTTCTATTCTTCGTGGAAAACTTTCTGAACAGTGTGTATGCCAGCGCAGTGGCCGACATCACAAGCACCGCCCACATGAAGGGTACCTCGAGTATTCTTTCCAGGGAATATTTCAGCGTTCCCATGTCCACCGACATGCGTATGCCCACACCATCGGTCATGATCATGGGGTGTGTAGCGGGTACTGTAATAATCACACCCACAGCAAAAAGGAAGAGGAACTGGTAAATACCGTTGGCAAAAAAACCAACGATCAAGCTGGCGATCATTTCCTGGCCGCGGGTCTTATTATACAGCTTACCGGTTAAATACCCAAAAAAAGCAGCGATGGGCAGTGCTATTGCAAAGCATAGCAAAAGGCCGGTAAAACCTTCAAAGTAAAAATACCGGACGATGGCGATGGCGATCTGCCCGCTCATTGCACCGACGACAATTCCAAAGTTCAGCCCCAGCCCGGCGATGACCGGAATGATCAATGACAGCACCAAAAAGGCATTGCGATAGAACCGGCTGGATAATTCCGAAAGGAAAAAGCTGAGCGGCACACCGCTTGCGACGATAAAACCAAGCAATGTGAATAATATGAATATGATTGGAACCATATTGTCCGTCAGCAGTTCCTTATTCTTTATCTTGAACAATCCATTCCCATTTTTCATTATTTCGATCCCCCTTTAACCTGCGTCAGCGCATAAAGGATAATGCCGTTCTGAATAACCATTCTCATAATCTCCGATAAATCCGTCCCGGTGAACAATTGGTTGGCAACCGGCATGGATGCTGTCAGAAGGCCCTGATACAGGAATACACCGATGATCACATTGGAAACACTGGCCTTGGATGCGGTTGCCCCACCGATCAGTATGGCAGCTACTGCCGGGAAGGCCATGTTTAAAGGCGCAGAATACAGTTGTATATAGCCATAACTCTGTGAGAAAAGGATGATTCCCAGTGCAGCCAATACCGTTGATATAACATTTGCGATGATTCTGTTTTTGTCAATATCGATCCCGGAAGCCTCAGCGAATTTGGGATTGCTTCCGCCGGCCATAATGGCAATCCCGGTTTTGGTCTTAAAGAAAAGCCACATCAATGCACAAAAAGCAAAGAAGACCAGAAGCAGACCCGTTGGAACAGCCACACCAAGTATTTCAAACGAGAGAAAGTCATTGATAATGCCGTCAGCCCTCAAGGCGTCAAGCTGGATGGTTTCGCGCAGCCCGGTTCCCATCAGCCAGCCCATTTTCTTGCTTTTAAAAGGAACCATCAGCCAGACAAGGGACATCAGCGCGACAACTGAAAACCCTGTATAAGTGGCAATGGTCATTTCTGCACCTTTTACCGCATTCAACAGTTTACCGTAAAGATACCCGCAACCGGTTGACAGTAATACTGCCGATACACAGGAAAACAGAATGAGCCCAAAACCCACAAATCCGAATTCTATACCGCATACCACTGCCAGCAGGCCGCAAACGATACCAATCGGAAGTGCGAAGTTAGGGCCTGTACCGGATTTTATGGACGGAACCATTGCCAGTACCAAAAGACCGTTCATTCCAAAACGCCTGAGCGTATCACCGATAAGCGCCGGCATGGATAATTTCAAAAATATTGCCGCAATCAACACTGCCACAAAAAAAACGGCAATGATGATTGTCGGCAGTCCAATCCTTTTGACAATGGATTCATTGGAACTTCCATTCGCCGTTAATTCAGCCATTTATATCACCCCTTAGCTTCGAATCTGCGTGACTGCCGGACATCATCAGGCCAAAATCGGCGTCAGGTGCATCCGGAGGCAGAATACCCGCCACCTTCCCATCACAGATAATGGCGATCCGGTCACAGATGCTTCTCAGTTCCGCAAGCTCGGAAGATGTCATCACGATGGTCATGCCCTGCTCCTGATTCAATTTGCGCAATAAGTCCAGAACCAGTTTTTTCGCCCCGACATCAATTCCCCGGGTTGGTTCGCTGACCAACAGGAGTTTCGGGTTTTGCGTCAGCGCTCTTGCCAGGCACACCTTTTGCTGATTACCGCCGGACAGGCTGCCGACAGGCTGCTGCGAGGATGTGCAGCGAATATCCAGTTCCTGAATCATTTTCTTCGTATGCTCTCGTATTTTCTTTGAATCCCGGAAGCTTACAGGACCAATCCGCTTCAGGAAACCGTTATGGTTCTGCATACTGGTAAACACCGTATTCAACTCGATGGAGCTGTCCAGCAACAGTCCGACCCCTTTTCTGTCCTCGCTCACAAAAGCCAGCCCGGTAGTGATGGCGGATTTAGGATTATTCAGTTCCAACGCTTTTCCGTTAAAAACGACGTCACCCTTTGCAGGGAAGATCCCCATAATCCCATTGGCAATACCAAGCTTGCCCTGGCCTGCAAGGCCGCCTATGCCCACAATTTCCCCTTTTTTTATATCCAGGTCCAGGCCTTTCACTTCTTCGCCAGGCATTTTTACAACAAGGTTTTTAAGACTCAGCATTACTTCGTCGCCAATTGTTCGACTTGCAC
>JAEZBW010000153.1 GCA_023426765.1 Bacillota bacterium | reverse complement strand
TCTCCAGCAGCTTTTCCAGCCGCTTTTTAGGGGATATTTCATTCAGGATGCCCTGTTTTTGTTCCAGCTTCAGCATCATATTCGCCGCGATGACATCGGAAAGCCTGGCGTAATCTTCCATGGCCGTAACCGTAAAGGTCGTATCCGCAGGAATACGGTTTGTCAGCTTCGCATACTTTTCAAAATAACTGATCACCTGCCGGATCAACGCTTCAATTTCGGGTTTTCGGATGAGCTTTTTGGGGTTCGGGCATTCTTTGATATTTACCTGGTAGTAGGGTTCACTGGCAGTATATTCCACAATCTGGGCGCGTTCAAGCCCTTCCACGAGAACGCGGATGGTCTCTCCGGGAAGCCGCAGAAGCTGTTTGATTTTAGCAACGGTACCCACAGGATATACATCTTCCGGTGCCGGTTCCTCCAGACCCGGATCCTTCTGCGCGGCAAGATAGATCATCTGATCCTTCATCATGGCTTCTTCCAGTGCTTTGATAGACTTTGCACGCCCTACGTCAAAATGAAGAATCATATGCGGAAATACAACAAGGCCCCTAAGCGGCAGAAGCGGCATTATCCTGTGCTTTTGTCCGTTTTTTTTCTGAGTCATTCTGTATCAAATCCTTTCAAGTTTGTCCTCTGCGGCTGCAATGGGCAATAGAATCCGGCCGGAGCAGTGATCGGACGGTACAATCGGCACTACAGCTGTGCTAATGGATGGTTTCGGTTTTCAGGTTAAACTGAACTGTTATCATAAGGCGTTCGCTTCAAATGAAAAAAACTAATAATAACCATACCCTGTTTACTTATCGGTTTAACAATGAAAGCATAGTTATTATGTACGAAAACTGCCGATTTGCTGTAAGATTTGATCAGGAGTCGGCCCGCGAACCAGTTTCTATAAAATGCTTGTACTTAAATATGTTTTTCCGAGCGGTCTTAACAGGGTACGGGACTATTCTATTATAACCTGTCCCCCCCTCATGTTTCAATGTTTTATTCTGGACAGGCTAACAGGTTATAGGGGATCGTTACGGTTCACACTCCAGTAGAGTTAGCGGATGGTTTCCAGGTTCTGCCCGTGAACAGTAACAGTAGAGCTGGCACAACAAAAGCCGGATGGAAACCATCCGGCTTTTGGTTATTCCGTGGAACAGGTCTTACTTTCTAACGTCGGCAACACGGCCGGAAGCAACAGTTCTGCCACCTTCGCGGATGGAGAAGGTCTGGCCTTTTTCCATAGCGATCGGGGTGATCAGGTTGATGGTCATGGTGATGTTGTCACCGGGCATAACCATTTCAACGCCTTCAGGAAGCTTGATGTTTCCGGTAACGTCGGTGGTTCTGAAGAAGAACTGCGGTCTGTAGCCATTGAAGAAAGGAGTATGTCTTCCGCCTTCTTCCTTGGTCAGAACGTATACTTCAGCGGTGAAGTCGGTGTGAGGGGTGATGGATCCGGGCTTTGCCAGAACCTGGCCTCTTTCGACATCCGTTCTTTGAATACCTCTTAACAGAGCGCCGATATTGTCACCTGCGAATGCTTGATCCAGCAGTTTTCTGAACATTTCAACGCCGGTAACGGTGGTCTTTCTCGGAGCTTCGGTCAGACCAACGATTTCAACTTCTTCGCCAACCTTCAAGGTTCCTCTTTCAACCCTACCGGTAGCAACGGTGCCACGGCCGGTGATGGTGAATACGTCTTCTACAGACATCAGGAAGGGCAGGTCGGTAGCGCGTTCCGGTGTCGGAATATAAGCATCAACAGCTTCCATCAGCTTCAGAATGGGCTGATATTCAGGAGCGCTTTGATCGGTAGCGGTGCATTCAAGAGCCTGGAGAGCAGAACCACGGATGATCGGAATATCGTCACCGGGGAACTCGTATGTGCTCAGCAGTTCTCTCAGTTCCATTTCAACCAGTTCGATCAGTTCTTCGTCATCAACCTGGTCACATTTGTTCAGGAAAACAACCATGTAGTTAACGCCAACCTGATGGGACAGCAGGATGTGCTCGCGGGTCTGCGGCATCGGGCCGTCAGCTGCGGAAACAACCAGGATAGCACCATCCATCTGGGCAGCACCGGTGATCATGTTCTTAACATAGTCGGCGTGGCCAGGGCAGTCAACGTGTGCATAGTGGCGGTTTTGGGTTTCATACTCAACGTGAGCGGTGTTGATGGTAATTCCTCTTTCCTTTTCTTCGGGAGCAGAGTCAATCTGGTCATATGACTTAACTACTATGTTTTTGTCGCCAAAGGACAATACTTTTGTGATTGCCGCAGTCAAAGAGGTCTTGCCGTGGTCAACGTGACCAATGGTTCCAATGTTCACATGGGGTTTGTTTCTTTCGAATTTAGCTTTTGCCATCGAAATTCTCCTCCTTATACAGTTCGGTAACTGTTGATCATTATATAATTTGTTTCAATAAAATTCAACTGTGTTTTACAGCATCCGGCTGAAATATTGCCTGCGGATCCCCTGAGGGAAATGAAGCTGCTGCCGGTATCCGGACAGCGGTAATGATTACTTATACTATACCATTCCGGATTCATCTGTCAACCACTTCCGCTTTTGTTAATCCTCAAGCTTTCTGCCTTCGGTTACCTTTTCCTGAATGCTCCTGGGAACCTCGGAATAATGGTCAAACTGCATCGAGTAGACCGCACGTCCCTGAGATCGGGAACGAAGGTCGGTCGCGTAGCCGAACATTTCACTAAGGGGCACAAAAGCTGTAATAACCTGGGCTCCCATGCGGGCTTCCATGCCCTCAATGCGTCCGCGGCGTGAATTCAAATCGCCGATGACATCGCCCATGTACTCTTCAGGAGTTGTTACTTCCACCTTCATGATGGGTTCGAGAAGGACCGGATCGGCTTTTCTCATGGCTTCCTTGAAGGCCATCGAACCGGCAATTTTAAATGCCATTTCCGATGAGTCCACTTCATGGTAGGAACCGTCGAAAAGTGTCACCTTGATGTCAAGAACCTGATATCCGGCAATAACACCTGTATTCATGGCATCTCTGACACCTGCGTCAATGGCGGGGATGTATTCCTTCGGAACAACACCGCCGACAATGGCGTTGACAAACTCATAACCACCGGTTTCAAGAGGTTCCATTTTAATTTTACAGTGACCATATTGCCCGCGGCCACCGGATTGACGGACAAATTTCCCTTCGGCCTCGACGCCCCTGCGGATGGTTTCCTTATAGGATACCTGCGGTTTGCCGACATTGGCCTCCACCTTGAACTCCCGCATCATCCGGTCCACAATGATTTCCAGATGCAATTCGCCCATTCCGGCAATGATGGTCTGCCCGGTTTCCTGATTGGTGGAAACACGGAAGGTAGGATCTTCTTCTGCCAGCTTTTGCAGGGCGATGGACATCTTCTCCTGACCTGCCTTGGTTTTGGGCTCGATGGCCACATTGATAACAGGCTCGGGGAAATCCATGGATTCGAGAATGATCGGATTGTTTTCTTCGCAAAGGGTGTCTCCCGTAGTGGTAAACTTCAGGCCCACCGCCGCAGCAATATCTCCGGCATAGACCATGGGAATTTCCTCACGGTGGTTGGCATGCATCTGCAGAATTCTGCCGATGCGCTCGCGCTTGCCCTTTGTGGAATTCAATACGTAGGAGCCGGAGTTCATCGTTCCGGAATAAACACGGAAAAAGGCCAGCTTTCCGACAAACGGATCCACCATGATTTTGAATGCCAAAGCTGCAAATGGAGCATTGTCGTCAGAATGTCTTTCAACCTCTTCCTGTTCTTCGTCGGCATCGGGAAGCAAACCCTTCACCGGCGGAACGTCCAGCGGGGACGGCATATAGTCGATAACACAGTCGAGGAGCTTTTGAACGCCCTTGTTTTTGTAGGATGACCCACAGGTTACAGGGATCATGGCTACATTGATCGTTGCAAGGCGAATTCCCTTTTTGATCTCGTCAATGGTCAGTTCTTCGCCTTCAAGGTACTTAATGGTCAGCTCTTCATCCTGTTCGGCAACTGCCTCCACCAGCTTTGCGTGGTACTCCTCCGCAAGCTCCTTCATGTCTTCAGGGATTTCTTCTTCGTCAATCTGCTTGCCCAGGTCATCCCTGTAGTAGTAAGCCTTCATTTTTACAAGATCAATAATCCCATAAAAATGATCCTCCTTACCGATAGGTAACTGGATCGGCACCGCATTTGCTTTCAGGCGGTCCTTCATCATTTTGATGCAGTTAAAGAAATCTGCACCCATGATGTCCATTTTGTTGACATAGGCAATTCTTGGAACTCTATATTTGTCGGCCTGACGCCACACAGTTTCAGATTGTGGTTCAACACCGCCCTTCGCGCAAAAAAGCGTGACAGAGCCATCCAACACCCTTAAGGAACGTTCCACTTCCACTGTAAAGTCAACGTGTCCGGGTGTATCAATAATGTTTACCCTATTCCCTTTCCACTGAGCAGTCGTTGCAGCCGATGTAATTGTAATTCCTCTTTCCTGTTCCTGCTCCATCCAGTCCATTGTCGCTGCACCTTCGTGCACTTCGCCGAGCTTATGGGTCCTTCCGGTGTAGAACAGAATGCGTTCGGTGGTGGTTGTCTTCCCTGCATCGATATGCGCCATGATACCGATATTTCTTGTATTTGCCAGACTAAATTCCCGAGGCATCTATGTCCTCCTTTCAAAAGTTCTAAATGCAGATTACCACCTGTAATGTGCAAATGCTTTATTGGCTTCTGCCATCTTATGTGTATCGTCCTTCTTTTTGACTGCGTTACCGGCGTTGTTTACAGCATCCATAATTTCACCGGCCAGCCTTGCGCTCATGGTGCGTTCACTTCTGGCCCTGGAATAATTCGTCAGCCAGCGCAAACCAAGAGCCTGCTTTCTTTCAGGGCGGACTTCCATCGGTACCTGATAGGTCGCACCACCAACACGTCTTGCCTTTACTTCCAGTACCGGCATGATGTTGTTCAGCGCCTGTACAAATACTTCGAGGGGTTCCTTTCCTGTCTTTTCCTTGATGATGTCAAAAGCATCGTAAATGATCTTCTGAGCAACACCTTTTTTACCGTCCAGCATAATGTTGTTGATGAGCTTCGTCACAATCTTGTCATTATAGATTGGATCCGGTAAAACATCTCTTTTTGGCACATGTCCTCTTCTTGGCACTTTTCTTCCCTCCTTTGCATGATAACTACAGGCTTTGCCTGCGTATCACAGGTACTCGCCCCGGAACACCGGGACGTCAGCGCTGGGCAGTTGCTCAATTCTATATGAATCAACGTGCATTCCACGCTGCAGCATCCTGTTATTAAAGTTTTCAAAAATCGTGGGTTTATGCCTTACTTCTTCGGTCTTTTCGCACCGTACTTGGAGCGGCCCTGCATTCTCTTTGCAACACCGGCCGTATCAAGGGTTCCGCGGATGATATGGTAACGTACGCCAGGCAGGTCCTTCACACGTCCTCCACGAATCAGCACTACGCTGTGTTCCTGGAGATTATGTCCGATACCCGGGATGTATGCTGTCACTTCGTTCTGATTGGACAAGCGCACCCTGGCAACCTTACGAAGAGCTGAGTTCGGCTTTTTCGGGGTAATCGTTTTAACAACCGTGCACACACCGCGCTTTTGCGGGCTGGATACATCGGTGGTTTCCTTCTTCAGGGAATTGATACCGTACTGAAGCGCCGGAGCTGTAGACTTCCTCGTTACCTTTTCTCTTCCTTTTCTGACCAACTGATTAAATGTCGGCATTCCTCGTTCACCTCCTCTTTATTTTTTTCTATTTACTTCATCCCTTTGGGGATGAGATAACATAGCAATTCCATTTTCCCCTTTTCCTGCCCTGTATATCCGTGGCAGGCCTTCATGGTACGGGGATATGAACTAATCTTCAATGGTTATGGCAGCAACAGCGGTTCCGACATCGATTCCGCAGGCCTTACCCAGCAGCTTCATGCTTTCGGCCCTGTGAACCTGAATGTTTTTTTCGCGACATGCTTCCACGATTCCTGCAATCAACCGCTCATCTGCATCCTTTGCCACATAAACCGCCTGAACCTTATTGGCCTCCACTGCTTTCATGGTTTGCTTAAGCCCTACGGTCTTCCTGCGCTGCCTTAAATCCTCCAGCACGATGATGCCCCTCCCGTTTTGCCTTAATCTAACGGCAGAAACCCTGCTTTACAGGCGAATTCCGCCCAATCCGCGCCTTTTGTCATCAGCGCTTTCCATTCCTGTTTGCCGGTACCTGTAATCAGGGAACCCGCGCAAGCAAAAACAGCATGAGAATTCCATGCTGAAATCAGACACTGAAATATTGTATACCGGAACTGCCGCTTTGTCAAGAAAATTGTGATTCCCGCCTAACTTCCGGCAGGTCAATGGTTACTGTTCGCAGACAACTCCCATCAGCTTCGCAGCCTTTCGAAAACATCTTTCTTTTATGCCATATTGTGGGATATAGGATCCTGGTGTAAAATGAATGAAGGACTTTCTAAAAAGAATGGAGGTACTCCATGGAAAAACGTGTGAAACCCCTTTATCTTCCGAAATTCTGGTGGTCTATCCTGCATGTGCTTCTCTATTTTGGGATCGGAATACTGTTGTCTGTGCTGATCGTCTTTTTTGCTGCAGTGTTTACCATGCTGGGTCCGGCAAGGGACGTAAGCATTGATGAAGCCATCATGGGGTTCTTATCCAACTCGTTGGTAAACGGAGCGTTATCAATAACGATTATCGCACTGTTTGTAGTCATCATACGAATCCGCCATTCCCTCGAAGCTAAAACTCTGTTTTCCCGCAGGTATCTCTCTGCCGGGGTTCTCATTGCAGCGGTTTTCACCACCCTTGGAGCTTCCATCCTGCTCTCCGAAGTCGACAATCTCATGAGAATTCTAATCCCGAACTGGGATCTGATGGGATCGGAAATCGCTGAAATGTTTGAAAACTCGCCTTTATGGCAGAATTTCCTGGGTGCCGTCATCATTGCTCCTGTCACGGAAGAGTTTCTGGTGAGGGGCTTGTGGCTTCGCGGCTATACCAGGCATTACAAGCCATGGGTTGGCCTTGTCATTTCATCCGTCATCTTCGGGGTGCTGCATATGAACCTTCCCCAATTTGTCGGTGCCACCCTCAGTGGGTTACTG
>JAEZBW010000046.1 GCA_023426765.1 Bacillota bacterium | reverse complement strand
CCGGCGATGAAGATTTGCTTGACCTGGCCGCTGTACAGACGCTCATCAACCGGGGATATGTTTATGTCGTCCCTCAGGAAGAAATGCCTCAGCAGGCGCCCGCCGCGGCTATCTTGCGGTACTAAACGCCTGGTTCTTCTGCTCACCCTTTTTCTATCCTCCCTTGTGTCGTTTGTGGTGAAGTGGCTCCCGGCTCGCGCTCAACCAACCATGTGCGGGCGTGGTCGATCGCTCTCCGCGTCGACTCTAAAAGGATGGGGGTCCCTCTGAAAATTTGTGTGGTTTCGCGCAGGTGCAGCTTTTTACTTTGCTGTATCTGGTTGTATACATCATCACGAAGACCGGTCAGGTATAACCGGCCATCCACCTCATGGAGCTTTTGGGCGTAACTTTCCAGCACCTCGATCAGCGTAGCACCGATTGTCTTTTGCCCGCGCAGCCGTACGATCACCACTGGGTTCTGAGCGCCATCCGCGGAGGGGAGCAAATCCTGTAATCTTCGAGCGCCCGCGTAAAACAAGTTGCCATACACGTCCAGCACCGTCACCTGGTTGGAGAATAATCGTTTTGGCTGCCTACGCTCCTCGATGCGTCCATCGCTTCGTTCCACGAGCTGGACAATGGAGATATCGCTGGAGGACCTGATCACGTACAAGAGCGCGGATAATGCCACTCCTATCCCGACGGCAGCGGTAATTGGTAGAAAAAGTGTGGCGAGAAAGGTCACCATGCTGGCCAGACGCGAGGGCCACCCGATATCCCAGATCGCGCGCATTTCCTTGAATCGTATGGATTGGGTGCTGGCGACGATCAACATTGCCCCAAGGGCTGGCATTGCCACATAAGCGATCAAGCCTGGCAGGAGAATGACGATCAGGGCGACCCAGATGCCGGTGAAAATCATCGCCCAGCGCGTCCGAGCGCCAGCGATGAGGCTGAGCGCTGTATCACTCAGCGATCCGCCAACGGGCAGCCCGCGCAAGAAGCCAGAAGCCAGGTTCGCCGCTCCCTGGGCAATAAAATCTCTTGAAGTGTTTGGGGGCAAGCCATCACGGTTGGGTACGCTCTGGCTTACGCCCGCACCCTGTACGAGCGTGATGACCGAGAGCGCCATAGCGCCGGTCAGCAGGTTGAGGGAAAAGTCAGCCAAACGTGGGACATACAGGCTAGGAATTGCGCTCGGGATCTCGCTAACATCACGAACGACCGGGATGTTATCAAGCTGAAACAGGGCAACCAGAATGGAAGGAATGGCGATGGCTGCCAGCGTACCAAAGCCCTTCAGCCGGGTGCGCGGTAGAAAGATGGCAAGCACAACGGTAAACACCGCCAGGGCAAGGCTTGGCAAGTTGATAGCTTGCAGATGGAACAGCAGGTCAAATGTTTGGGATACCTTATTTTCTCCCTCTGGCACATAGCCGGTCACGATAGGCAGTTGGCTGAGCAGCAGCAAGAGCGCGATGCCGGTGACAAATCCGGTCATCACCGAGTAGGAAACAAACCGAGTAACCCGCCCCAGGCGCAGCAGCCCCAGCAGCACTTGAAAGATGCCCATCAGGATCACTAGCAAGAACAGCGCCTGTTCTCGCGCCGCCGCTGGAACACTCGCGAGCGCCTGCCCGGCTGCCAAAGAAGAGGCGCTTGTTGAGGTGATGGCCATGAGCTGAGTGCTGGTAAATAACCCTCCCACCAATGGTCCCGCGATACTGGCGTATAGACCAAATATTGGGTTGACTCCTGCCAAAACCCCATTGGCCAACCCGGCTGGAATGACGCTCACGGCAATACTTAACCCGGCCAATATATCGCGAAAAAACGTCGATCTTCCCGGAAGTTGTTTGTAGATTGTGTTGGCAACGATTACACGAAGCCTGCTCAAACCGGGCTGGTCGATCTCGGGCTGCTCTATGGAAGGTTTCGCTGTTTCCGTTGGCATCGCACGCTTACCTGGTTGGGTGATCATCATCCAGATCGGCTGAACGCAATTTGCCGGTGGCGAGAATTGGGGAGCTTTCAAGATCCCAGCGATCAGCCGCGGCAGGTACATCCGCGTCTTCTGGCGCATATTTGCTACGTTTGCCCATTTGAGCAGCAACTGGCATCATCAGCACCATGCTGATCAGTCCTGCCGCTGCCAGCATAATCAGAATATTGGGCCGGTCGGGGAAGTTGCCGGTAGCGATCACAAACGCCGCGGCAATATTGCGCTGCCCAGTCGCCAGTGACAGGACCTCCTTATCCGGGCGGCCCGGACCACCCAGGAAGTAACCGGCGGCGAGCGCCACTGCCAGCAGCAGTAGTACTGAAATCACGGCACCCGTGCCCAGCAGCCCAATCACATTCCCCAGGTTCAAACCTAATAACAGCGCAAGCATCAACGCCAGAGCGATATTGGCGATTTGTCCAAGGGCCGGCAGTATTGACGCGGCGGCCTCAGGGTAGATGGAATCCATCAGAATTCCCAGCGCGAGGGGGAGCAGCATCTGGAGCATCAACGGGCGCGCCAGGCTGGCTGCATCTACCCGTACA
>JAEZBW010000732.1 GCA_023426765.1 Bacillota bacterium | reverse complement strand
CTGCGCGACGCCAAGGTGCGCGCCGAACAGGACTTGAGCCATTTGCAAAACCAGCTGACCGCGCTGGAGGCCCAGGCCATGGCCGAGTACGGCACGGCCGATCCGGCCGAGCTGACGCGGCTTCTCGAAGAGAAGCGGGCGGCCAACGCCCGGCTGGTGGCCGAGTACCGCGACCATGTGGCGGCGGTGAAGGGCGAGCTTGAGGCTGTGGAGCGGAATTTTGGCGGCAATGGCTGAGGCCGGCCCGGCCGTCGATCTGGCCGCCTTGGCCGCCGAGCGCCGGGAGCTGACGCGCCGGCTGGACCGCTTGTCCGGCCAGGCGGCGGCCATCGTCGCGGCCCATGGGCAAGAGCGGCGGGAGCTGCTCGACGTCGAAGCCTTCCTTGATCTCGCCCCCAAAGCGGCGGCGCGGCTGGAGGAATTGACGCAGGAGCTGTTCGGCCAGGTGCTTGATGAGATCGAAACCGAACTCACCCATGCCGTGCGCGAGATTCTCGGCCAGAACCGCACGGTCAAGGCGCGGCGGTCGCTCAATAAGGGCAAGCTTTCCATCGAATTCGAGATGGAGCAGGACGGTCAGGCCGAGGACATCCTGACCGGGCAGGGCGGGTCGGTGTGCAACATTCTGTCCGTGGGGCTGCGGCTTATTGCGCTGTCCCAGCTCGACCCGGACGAGCATCGGCCGTTTTTGGTGCTGGATGAGCAAGACTGCTGGCTGCGGCCGGACCTTGTGCCGGGCTTTGTGCGCCTGGTGGCGGCCATTGCCGATCGCCTGGGCATTCAGGTGCTGTACATCAGCCATCATCCGGTCGATCTGTTCGCCCTGGAGGCGCGGCGCGTCTACATGCTGCGGCCCGGTCGGGAGCATGGCCCGAGCCTGGAAATCCTCACTGACCGTCCCCTTGAGGCGTCCGCCTCGGCTGATATTCCCCCCCTCGAAGCCGCCGCCACCTCCCCGGGCGGCGAATAGTCTCCCTCTCCCCATTTGGGGGGTCTGGGGGCCTCAGGCCCCCAGCCGCCGGAGGCATCTTCCTCTTCTATCTCCAGCTATTATCCACATCGCACGCAGCTGCAGCTCGGGCAGGCCGGGCAGCCGCAGCCGAGGCAGCTTTGGGGATTGACGGCGAGTTCCTGGCTGTAGGCGGTGAAGGCTTCGGCGGGTATGGCCCGTGAGAGAACGAAGAGCGACGCGGTGAGCATCAGGGCCAGGGCGGCGCAGCAAGCGGCAAGACGCATTGTGTACTCCATGCCAAGGGATGCCGTGCGACGACGCATCCCCTTTTACTACTTTTCAATCGAGGGGTCCGGGGGCCTCAGGCCCCCGGCCGCCGGAGGCATCTTCCTCTTATTCTCTTTCCCTTAGCCCCGCTTGCGGCCGAGCAGTTCGAAGCCGGTTTCGGGGTCTTTGGCGCGGGCGAGGTCGGTGCCGGTGATTTCGATGACCACGACTTCGAAGATTTTCCAGACATCGAGGCCGGGGCGCACGCAGCCGGTTTTGGTTTCTCCGGCGCGGCCCAGGGCGGCGTGCATGTGCAGTCGCGGGGTTCCGTCGGGTCCGGGGAAGAGGGTACCGACGGCGGCGGCTTCGTGGACGGCGTCGATGGCGGTGAGCATGGCGGTTGGCGGCATGGTGCGGCCGTCTTCGGGGCCGGTGACGAGGCGGCCGTTTTCGAGTCCGCCCAGGGCGGCGACGAGGGCGGCTTCGACGCCCCGGGTGCGGGCGAAATCTTCGATGGCGTCGGGCAGTCGGTCGCCGTCGCCCAGTCGCAGCACGAACACGCGGCCGAGGCGGCCTTCGGAAACGATCATGGCGGCTCCTTTAGCGGGTGGGTGGTCGCCGGGGTGGCGACGGCTTTTGTAGCGCCGGGGCCGGCAGCGGGCAAGGGTGGAGGAGTTCGGTTTTGTTGGTGCAGTTGACCGTTTTGAGCGGAACGGCAAGGTCTTGCGCCACTCGATATTTTAAGTTACATATGAAATAATTTTTTTTATAATAATTTGGATGGCCAAATGCAGTTTGTTTGGTTTCTTGGAGGTAACCCGCAGATCAGAAAAATTGTCTGGTCTGGTTTTGTCATTTGTGGGTTGTATGTAGCAATGTCTTTGCTACCGTCAGTATTGTATCATTTTGACAGTCCGTATGTAGCAAGTGTTAGGTTTGTATCGGGGATGATTTGTCATCAAAAACCTTCGAAATGCTTTTGGCTATATAATTACCCTTGTGGTCTTTGCGTTAAATGCCTTGGGTTTTATATAGGGTCTCTTTTTTCTCTTGGGCTATACCTTGTCTCTTGTTCGATTGCTGGTGTATTGTTGATGTTCATTCTGTCGACTGCTTTAGTGTTTGTTGTGTTTGACTCTGCTTTTGATCTTTTTGCCGGAGGCTATGAATATAGGCTGTATGTCAATTTTGTGCTTTCCTTGTTTGGTGGAGTTGGTTCTGTCGGGTTATTTATTAGAAAATTGTATCTAGGAGGACGTCTTGTGCGATGGTTTGTAGATAAATTTTATTTTGTTCTTGCTGTCTTTGTTGTTGTTAATTTGTATGGATTTTCATTGGCGTTTGGTGATGCGGAAATCTCGAGTGAACCTGATAAGAAAACGGTTGTTATTCCCGCGGGCACAGGCGTTGTTTTGAGTGTTATTGGTGATATATCAACAAAATACTATCGAGAGGGAGATTCAATACCTCTTCAGGTCGCTGCTCCCGTTAAAGTCAAAGATATCCTTGTTATCCGTAGCGGTACGCCTGCAAGAGGCCTGATTAGTCTGGCTCGATCCGCATCTTCATGGGGCGGAGCGGGTGAATTGATTTTGGAAGCAAAGTCAGTGCAAAGTATAGACGGGGCAGAAATTCCTGTCGCTGGAACAACAAGTCGACGGGGAGACACGTCTCACGGTGCTTCGGCTGCTGTTGCTGTGGGCACTGGCGTTCTTTGTCTTCCTTTGGCGCTTACGGGCGCAGCTGTGAAGGGTGAAGAAGGGCGTGTTATGCCGGGCTATGAGTTGGTTGCTCGTACAATAAATGATCAGACAATAAATATTCCTTCAGAAAGCGAACGGGTGGCTATTCAAAAACAGCAAGACGACGTTGCACAACAACAAAAGTCGAACGCTGAATCTCGGGCTCAAAAACAGAGAGAAGAGGAAAATAAGAAGAAAAACAATTCTTCCAGTGCGAAAGATTGAGGCGCTGAATGAATTTATTTGTATGCGCTGTAATTGTTAAGTGGCGTTATGTGCGGTCTTTTACTCATATCTTGCTGGGTAGGGGTGCGTTCCTGGATAGCAGTTGTGTTGCCGCCAAGACTTGCCATGTGCCTTCTTGGTAACTGCCGCCAAAGTTTAGTCCCGCATGCTTGGCAGTAAACAGCGCTGAGCTTGTGCTCAGAATCCCTTCACTTATTACTCAGTGACCCAAAAAAAGGGGCCGCCCCAAAAGGACGGCCCCTGCCATTTGTCTTAAAGCGAACTCGCGGGCGTTATCCGCCCACGCGTTCGTTGATGAGCTTGCCGATGGTGCGGCCCATTTCCACGCAGACGCTTAACTGCTCGTGGGTGGGCACGAAGAGCAGGCGCACGGGATCGACGGGCATTTCCATGCCCATGTCGCCGAGCCAGCCGGCGATGTCTTTGAC
>JAEZBW010000180.1 GCA_023426765.1 Bacillota bacterium | reverse complement strand
TACCACAGTAGACGGAACTTTTATATATTTTATAACAAATTTGTATTAATTTATCAAGGTTCAAGCCCATTTTTTAGGTGGGAAAGTTGAGTTAGTTAAGCTATTTGTTATTTCAAAGCTTTCACTTAAACTTTTTACTTAATCGATCCTTTTGCAGAGCAGATCGCTTCCGGGTAATATTCGTCTATGACACGCTTAACCAGAACGATTTGCTTCGCTCTCTTTTTTGCGTCATCAGCCGTCGTATCCCAGCTATGCGTTTTTGCAACTGAACCGCCTGTTTTAAGATAAAGAGGTGCAGCGACACGAATCATTTCCGGTACTTCATAATGGCGAATAAAACCTCCCGATGACTCTGGGTTCTCCGTGTGAATATCAATTGGAATGCTGATAGCCTGACGCATTGCCGCGAGCATCTGCAGTTGAATATCGCGAACAGGGTTCACAGAGTTCGCCCCGATATCCTCCAGCAGTTTCGCTGAACAAGGATTACCGAAGCCGCTGTGCGCTGATACCTTGAACTTGCAATCCGCCGGGATCTCCCCTGCCTCACGGAATTTATTCAATACCCACAGGCAGCCTTCATCATATACAAGAAAACCACGGCAGCCAAGCTGGGCCGCCCTTTTCACATCTTCGATCGCACGAACAATCTGTTCCTGCCCGCGAAGGCGATAGCCCATGCGCTGACCTTCTTCCGTATGGACGGACGCACTGGTATCGGTTGTCGCTCTGGGGCCTATGGCAAGTATCAGATGAACCTGCCACTTTTCTGCAAGCTCGACCATGCTGGATATTTCATCATCCGTAAGCATCATAATGCCCTTTGTTTGCGTCACCCGATGAATCGCTATGCCATACCCATCAAGAGCTTCAAGTAAGGCTTTCATTGCTGCCGGTCCCTGAATGCCGGGAACTTCAAACCTATACTGGGCACCGTCGGGGAACCTTTTTTCCGATGTTGGGAGATCATATGCATCTCCGCCTGGGAGACCAAGCTTCTTTAAGAATTCTCTGGTTTCTTTCATTTTATTTCAATCTCCTTTTTACAATTTTTATTCATAAAGTCCGATATAAGCTGATGATGATCTATCTTTAATGGCGGCAATACAGGTCTCATGCCCTTTCGAATCTTCACATTAATGAATGATGCTGCTGTTCCATCTGTCAGTTCGCTTAGCGCTTCGTTCAAAGACTTATCATTATCAACCGTCTTTGCCCGATATCCGCAGCCCCGGGCTATCTTCTCAAAATCAATGATATGCCCCACAGAAGGCTGACAGCCTACAGATTCATGGGCACCGTTATTCAGGATAATATGCAGCAAATTCGGCAACTTATACTTACTGACCATTGACATTGCTCCAAGATGCATAAGAGCAGCAGCATCTCCATCAAGACACACGACCAACCGGTCCTTATTCGCAAGTGCCAGGCCCATGGCTATCGATGATGCATGTCCCATTGAACCGACGTTCAGTATATCGTTGTCGTGAGTCTCGCCTCTCTCTTCCCGCAAGAAATACAATTCTCTTGTAGCCCTTCCGGTTGTTGCAACAAACATAGCGTCTTTGGGGGTATTGTTTAGTATTACTGTCATCGCATCTTCACGGCTCATCGGATAGCTGTCATCCACAGGCCGGCGCTTTTGGCTTTCGGCAAATACCCCTTTTAGCGCAATCAGCGCTGTCGGCGCTTTTGTGCTTTGCGCTGTTTGAACTGCCCATGCAATCGTTTCCTCAATACATCCATTATCATCTTTCACCACCATATACGGTATATCCATCATATCCAGCAGCTTTGTTGTTATTTCACCCTGTGTTTTATGTTGTACATGGTCTTTCGAGGAAGGGTCACCCCGCCATCCGATTAACAGTACCATCGGAACGGAATAGACATGTTTATCCACTAATGATACGAGAGGATTGAGTGCGTTACCCATACCGGAGTTTTGCATATAAACGAGTGGAATACTGCCTGTTGAAAAATAGTATCCGGCCGCCAGCCCGATGGCGTTGCCTTCATTGGCTGTTATAATGTTCCGCTCCGGACAGTTCTCCAGTACATAGGTGCAGAAGCCGTTCAGATAGGAATCCGGAACACCAATGAAGAATGATACGCCCTGTTTCATAAACCCATCAAATACAAGTCTCTGATCTAACATCGCTCAGCTCTTCGCCTCCTATATTTAGTTATTCCCGCCAGCGGCGCTTTTACCTTTATACAATGTGAAGTATTCCGGACTATCTCCCCTGCAGATATTCCATGCCACCTCAAATGCTTCTGCAACATCCTTCGGCAGAGGTCCGGCTTTGAGGGTCTCAATATTTTGCTTCAGGTGATCGATTTTTGATGCGCCAATGAGGATGGCATCACCGCGATCTCCATTGAGCATGGAATGATACGAAAGCCAGCGGTATGTCGCTTCAATGGAGGTAATTCCGTGCCTGCCGGCAGCTGCATTAATGACTTCCAGTGCGTCAAAGCAGCTCTTTTTCCAGTAGCGTCCCTGATAATTGGGTCGGTGCGTAAAACGACCGTCGGTGGGAGCATCTTCAAACTTATCATATCGTCCTGTAAGCAGTCCTCCCGCCAATGGATTATAAACATAGAAGCGCATACCAAAGTAATTCAGGCATGCGTTAAGCTCAATCTCAGCTTTCCGGGCCAACGGATTGTAGACCCCTTCAAACACAGTGGGGACAACGCAACCGTATTTAACGCACTTGTGCCAGACATCCGCTACCATCCATCCCGGGAAATTCGATAAACCAAGTTCTCTGTATTTTCCCTGAGCATGGAGATCCGCCATTGCTTCGAGGACGGAGTCCACAGGAGTTTCCGGATCCGGGAAGTGCAGATAAACCGTATCCACGCTCTTCAGCTTCAGCCGCTCCAGAGATTCATTCACCTGCTTATAGGCTGCTTCGCCATCTAACCGGCCGCTGATTCGCGGATTTACCTTCGTGGCGATTTTAAATGAACGGCTTAAGGCGGGAAGCACCTCACCGAGAAGACGCTCACAGTTGCCATCGTTATAAACGTAGGCTGTGTCCAGTTCATCGTAACCGGCGTTCAGGAATGTATTCACAAACTCTTCTACATCAGGCAGAAAGACAGACTCTCCAAAAGTCATCGTGCCAAGAACCAAGTCTACGTTCTTCATCTCACACCTCATTTACAGTCCCAGTATTAATTCTTCTACCTTTGCGTTTTCTTGATACACAGCATCGTATACTGCGCTGCTAACCGCGGCGTCTACTCCTGCATACTCCATCAGCCCGTTATAACGGCTTCGGAATTCCTCGTCTGTTAGCGGATTCTCCGGCTCTCCTTTCGGGAAGTCCACGCGTTCAGTGAAGGTTTCATGGGTTGTTTTTGCCTCTACGATTGCTGCCTGGATACCTGGAAAAACTGCACTCAGATCGTCGTCTGCATATACACGAACTTTACTCGTCAGATCCAATATAGCTTTACTCTTCACATTCGCTTCAGAAAACTCCTGAAGCCCTGCTTTACCATAAATAAATCCGGCTGCGGTCGCATACGGGATACTCATCTTGGCATTATAGCTCCCATGAATCTCTGTATGGTCATGTCCGGACACAGCCAGATCATAGGTCTTTATAATGATGCCTTCGATGTCCTCCCACCTTACCCGATTCCTTAAATGAATCGCTGCCTCCACTGCCGGATGCGTATATCTGCAGGAAGCATAAGGCTTGGTATAGCTTTTCATGATAGCATAGGTACCATTCAGCAGCACCGGCTTCAGTTCCAGATCCTCTTTTCCGGTCATCATCCTGAGGAAGCCGCGTCCGCCGAGAGGATCCACATGCCCCTTGAAGCCCGCTTTGGCAAGCTGTAAGCCTGTTAATGCCAGCAATGCCGTCTTTGCTACATTGTAGGGCTTCAGTTCGCTCCCGTCATCCAACACCTTTAGAATTCCGGACGCCGCTACACAAGCCGCCGCAAACGCCTGGAACCGCTCTTCTTCATTGAAACCGAGCAAATAACCTGCTGCAATAGCCGCACCCAATGTGCCGCAGGTACCGGTAGCGTGATAGCCCATTGTCTTATGGCCCGGCTGGATGGAGACAGCCATCGTATAGGATGCTTCATAACCCACGATAGCTGCTTTTAGCATATCTTCCACTCCGATCCCATACCTCTGGGATAAAGGAATGATGAGAGAAAAAATAGGGCTTCCAAGATGAATGATTCCGGAATTGGTGCCATCATCAAAATCGAGGGCATGACCGTTCAGACCGTTAAGGAACACAGCTTCTTTCAGTACAAGGCTCCTTCCTGTTCCGATGGTTTTAAAGCTTCCCTCCTCCGGTTGGGCAAAATTATAGTACTGATTCAGCTTGTCTTTCTGGAACTCTGCACCGGCACAGGTTACCGCCAGATAGTCAAGAAGGCTTCTTCTTGCTCTTGCCATTACCTCTACCGGAATCTCCCTATTTCTTACCGAATCTATTGCTTTCATAAATTCAATAGATTTATTCACACATTATCCTCCTGCCTATCTGTTCCTTTATCTCTTTTGCTATTCTGACGGCACCGTGTCCATCGCATATCTTTTTTCCGTTCGCAATCAGTTGGGTTCGTTTTTCTCTGTCACACAGGAGCACTTTTAACTCAGTTATAATAGCATCTATGACAGCATGATTCAATGCACCGTTTCGTCTGATATCTCCGCACCACCGAACTGCTCCGTCGAGCAGGCTGTTATTTAACTGGTTATCTGCAAACGCATATGCTATTGTTGGCACAGAGCTCGCCATCAGTTCGTACAATGTCATCCCGCCGGCAGAGATAGCTACATCTGACGTTCTCATAATCTCTGACAGATCGTTCATATTCTCACAGAATACGACATTCTCAAATTCTCTGCAATCCGATTTTACTTTTTCTATGTGAAAGAACTGCCCGATTACAACACCTATCTCTATATCTATCCCGGCCTTCCGTATCGCTTTTACGAGAGCTGAAGAAATATTATACGGATCCGTACCGCCGCATGTTAATAGTAGTTTTTGAGGAGCCGAGCTGCCGTTCCTGGCTGAGATGTTCCAGAACGGCTTTCTCAGAGGGACATAATGAGGCCCAAACAAAACAGTTACTTTTTTCGGGTTAAAAGAGTCTTTATACCATTGAAAATCACTGCTTATTCCATATGGTATTATCAGCTGCATTCCACGGAAATAATTTTTCCCATAACCAAAACAGCCAACAGGGCAGAACTCTCCAACAGATTCAAACAATTCATTGGATGCATAATAGCTGTCAATAAAGACGAAGTTTACCTGAAACTCTTTTATCAATTGATTAACCGATTCCGATTGTTCTGCCAAACGCCTATAGTCAACATTCATGCAATATGAATAGTACCCTAACTGGCTTATCTTTTCCTTTGAAACCACATCGGATACAATGAAGCAAACCTTTTGACCGATATCTTCAAGTGCGTCTGCAATAGCACTGCACCGCATAATATGCCCCAGGCCTATCGATGCGTTGCCATCCGCTATTATCGCTACATCAAACTTTATTTTACTTTTCTCCATTCAGATCGCTCATCTCCAATGGATATCCTCTCGGTATATCTCTGTTGGCTTTTCTGCCAAGCAGATCGTACAGATATTTCGGCTTCAGTCCGATACCCGGACGAATACTTTTTACATTATCCAGTGTAAAGATCTCGCCCTTTTTTATATCTGAGGACGAGAACAGGGAGCGCCCCTGCCGCGGCTTACGCGCTTCCCGGGGAGTTTGAGGAAATTCCGCCCGTCCAAAGATTTTTTCAACATCACGGATTCTCTCAACCATTTCCTTAAACTCATTATAATTCATGGAGAAAACTGAATCCGGTGTTTTCACCTCACGGCTGATACAGAAGTGTTTTTCAATGATGCATGCTCCAAGAGATACCGCAACAACTGCAGCAAGATGATCCATCGAATGATCGGACAGACCTACAGGATATCCATATTCCTTCTTCATCGCGGGAATAAGGGACAGATTCATCTGCTCGAAATATGTTGGGTATTCAGATGTGCATTTCAGAAGGTAAATCTGATCATTTCCCTGTTTCCTGCACGCATTCACAGCGTCCCAGATCTCTTCCTGTGTTCCGATGCCGCAGGACATTATTATCGGTTTACCTTTGGACGCGACATATTCTAATAAGGGAACATCCAGCAGTTCCGGGGACGCAATTTTATAAAATTCGACTCCAAGCTCTTCAAGGAAATCAACGGAGCTTGGGTCAAAAACAGATGATAAGAAGTCCAGCCCTAGCTTTTCGCATTCTTTCTTTAGATCCGCCTGCCACTCCCATGGAGTTGCTGCCTGCTGATAGAGTTCATAGGATCGAAGGCCTTTCCAAAGTCCAGTCGCGGCAGGCGGGAAAAACTCATTCTCGCAATCCAGTGTAAGGGTATCCGGCGTGAATGTCTGAATTTTCAGGCAATCCGCACCCACTTCTTTCGCAGCATGGATGATGTCGATAGCCCTGTTAAAGCTGCCTCCGTGATTCGCCGACATCTCAGCGATGATATATGTTTTGCCCTGTTCTATACATTTTTGAAGTTTCATATTGTTACCTTATTATATTCATCGTAATGGCTGCGGAAGTCAAATGGCGGAAGCAGCATATCCTCTCCCCGGTCATCAGTGATCCTGATCGTATCTAATACTCTCTGATACGAATTAAGCAGTTCATCCAACGTATCAGACACAAAATACAAACGCACAGCCGTTTGCTGAGATGTCCCTGCCAGAGAGATTACTTCTCCTTCCTCCCTTATCTGAAAAGCTCTTATCAAACCTGGAATTTCATCCAGCTTATCCATTCCCTCTATATGCCCAATCGTTCCAGTTCTAACGATTAAGTTTGGCTGTAAAGAATATTTACCTTTTAGCTTCCAGTCATCTTCATTCAGCTGTATCTTCTCATTTTCAGACAGCATTTTCCCTGTCACCGCAAAGTGAAGAAGGGCCTTTTGGATGTTAAAGCCGGTTATATGTTCCGTGATCAGATACGCCCGGCCGCCGCCAATCCTTAAGGCAGGGTCATAAAAACGAATCTTGTCACCGTCCACGAAGGCCTGAAGATTGACAGGCGCATTCTTAAAGCCAAGGTCTCTAAACAGCCGGCACATGTTGTCATGGATTATGTCTGCGTAAAGTTTCGCATTTTTGCTTGGGAAAACAACCGCGATTCCGAAGGATCCAAGATTTTCATAGGGTTTCACGACATATCTGTCGTTCATTAAAGATAAATATGAAACGCCGTCCATTATCGTATAGTTAATTGTAACCTGGTCCCCCTGCAGATAGTCCTCTATCAGGTATCTCCCTGTATGAGAAAAGGACTTCGCTCTCTCAATCGCAATGAAAAGTTCGTCACGGTTATTGCATACGGTAATCCCTTTCGATCCGCTGCTGTCTGCCGGCTTGACTAAAACCGGATATTCAAAATCGTCATCCGGATTGTAGTCGTTTACAACAGGAATCCCATATTCACGGCACTTATTCTTGAATGCAATCTTGTCGCAGAAAACAGCAATCTGGTCGGGTGTACAGTAACAAGGAACTCCTATTCGTGCGCACAGCTTGCAATAGGTTTCAAGAAGTCTTTCCGATAATCCGACAAAAACGCCATCAACCCGCTCATCTTCACTGATTTTTACCAGAGCCTCCAAATCGATTGCGTCGAGATCATAAGATTTCCACGCGATTTTTTTCGCAGGAGCTCCTGGAACAGGGTCGACGACAATCGTCTTCATTCCCATATCGTTTGCATTCTTAATGGTTTCAACCCCCTCGGAGTTCCCGCCAAGAATCAATATTTTCTTTCCGAA
>JAEZBW010000692.1 GCA_023426765.1 Bacillota bacterium | reverse complement strand
GTTGAATGGGTTTGTCCATTTCAGCAGATTCTTCTACACCTGGTGTGGCTGTAACAGGGGCAGTGGGTTCTTCCTGCTTTGGTTCAGGTAATATTTCTGTTGGAGCAGGAGTAACAACTCCGTTCTGATTCTCTGCTGTCGGCTTGCCCACAGGCGATTCCGGTTTATTGCAGCCATTGAACAGGAGGAAACCCGACAAGATAATGACGAAAAGGTAAAAGCGTTTTTTATGATTCATCTGTTTCTCCAGAAAATTTTTTCGTTGCAATATACTATTCTATCTCTGTTACAGTAGACAAAAGCATGATATACTCGGTTCCTTTGGAATTGAATACTTCCAGCGGGGTTACTGCAACCTGATACAGTACAATCTGATTCAGTTCTCCCCCCTGACCCTTTTCATACACCGAAGCCACGTCATGGATGATGTAGTGTTTCCCCTCAAAAGCCCCCAGGTACATCATGGCATGGCCAGGCATATAAAGGGTTGAACCGGGACGAAGACCCTCAATGATCCGAAGCCTTTCGCTGCGATCTTTTCCCTGCAGCGATATGGAACCTGCTATTTGTTCCTGTTGATCGGAATTTCGGGGAAGCCGAATACCAAAGGATCGATAAATATCCACCAGAAAAGAAGTGCAGTCTCTTGCGTTGTTCATACCTCCCCAGCCGTATGGTTCACCGATAAACCTGAATGCCTGAGCCAACACCCCGGCAGTTGTATAGTCCAGATATCCTTTTGCCGCCTCGGAAGTACGGGCAAGCTTCACAGAAGCATATTCCAGATTACCGGCCTCATCTTTAACCGGATATTGCACTGTATATTCCTGCTGGGTTTCACTTATCAGCTGAAGAGAAACCCCCATGTCCAGCTGTAATAGTGATAATCGCGGGTCGCTTGTGGCAGGAGTGAAAAGCTTTGCTCCCCTGATGACCAGCTTGTTTTGATTGGCCTGTAGTTCCGCCAGATCATCCCGGGTACACAAAGCCACATCCTCCGCCGGTATCCAGGCTTTGTAATGATATATCCCCGCAAACAACCATTTTCCGTCCCTGCTGGCATGATAGATGGAAACCGGTTCTGCGGGGTACACAGCAGTTTCAACAAAATAATCGTTTCTCTGTTCGGTTGGTTTGGAGAAAGAGCTTCTTGAAGAAGGCCAGGTACGCATCAGAGATCGATGAACGGTTAAACCATAAAGCACTGTAATACTGGCGGGTATCGCCTCCAGGTTCAGGTTCTGTTTCATGGTATCATAGTCGGAAGCCTTGTATTCCTTTTGGTTTGCATCATAACGGGTGGAAGATGAAGGCATGCTCAGCCCCTGAATCCATTGCCGCACTTCATCGCCGGATATGGTTTGGGGTTGATCCAATGGATCCGATAAAAAGGACAACCGTTCAAAATTACCGGTATTGTAGGAGGATATTTCTTTATCACTTAGAATGATCGCATCGGCAGACGCAAACCGGCTGATCCAGAAGGCAGCCTTTTGCATTTGTGCGGTTACACCGGGTATTTCAGGGCCAATGTACTTGCTGTTTTCAGTGGTTTGTTCGCCGGAGACGTTGTTTTCCGGGTTTGGAAACACGGGGCTCGTACCATTTTTATCAGCTTCCGCCCCGTCGTGCTCTATAGAGCCTTCCCCCTCTGCAGTGTTTTCTACCGGAATGCCGCTTTGAAGCTGCGGTGCTTTGGTTGGTTCAAACCCGACCGAAACGCCTGAATCAACGGCCTGGTTGTTTTCATTTTGAATTTGGTCCTCAGACATAATTACTGCCCCCCGTTCTTTTCCGTTGCAGGATGATAACAGAACAGACAGTAATAAGCATATGAAGAAGATTTTTTTCATAGACCTCACCTACTTTTTATCTTTTGCACAAAATGACGAACGGTGTTTTTTTATGATCTTATCATACCATACTGAGTTGTTCAGAACAAGAAAGCTTAACGCTGCAGAATACCGCTTCAGGTTTTAGTTTCAAGTAAAAATAGATGGTTTCATGGGATAAAACTGCATAAAATTTGTGAAGATTTTTTCTTGATTCTATTACTTTTCAGGAGTAATATTAATACTTGTGCAATCCTCAAGATATCTTTTGGGTAAGTATATATTGTTGTAAACCGCGTTTTGCAATCATGGAACATGTTTTGCGGACAGATAAACAAATCATTATCCATCTTTAATTTGAGGAGGGCTTACAGAGGTGAATGGCATGAGATTAGTGATCATTGTACTGAACAAAGTGGAAAAGCTTGATGATTTTCTGGAAGGTTTGATGGATCAGGGGATTACAGGCGCAACAATTTTAAACAGTACTGGAATGGTAAAAGAACTCGCAAAGCGCAGCAATGATTATCCCATTTTTGCATCCATCCGTTTCCTGCTGGATCTGGATCATCAGGAAAGCAAGACCATTTTCATGGTGTTGAAGGATGAACAGGTGGATACGGTCAGGAAGGTTGTCAGGGAAGTCATCGGGGATCTTTCGAAGCCCGATACGGCAGTGCTGTTTACTTTACCGGTACTTACAGCCGAGGGGGTAGGCTTTCAGGAATGACATTCAATACATTATTCTATCTTGCCCTGTTACTTTTTTCAGGGCTCATTTTCGGGCGTCTGGTAAAGCTTATCAAGCTTCCGAATGTAACCGGGTATCTGATCGCAGGCCTGCTGATTGGTCCCAGCTGTTTTAAACTGGTTTCGGTCGATTTGGTGGGGCAGCTGGAATTGGTCTCGGAAATCGCTCTGGCTTTCATCGCCTTTTCAATCGGCTCGGAATTCAAGATTTCCTATCTGAAAAAGGTTGGCATTGCACCCGTTATTATTGCTATTTTTGAAGGACTGGCGGCGACTATACTGGTCACTGTGGTCCTGGTTCTTTTCGGCTTTGATTTTGAAATTTCCCTGCTTTTAGGTGCTATTGCTTCTGCTACAGCTCCGGCAGCTACATTAATGGTTGTGAGGCAATATAAAGCAAAAGGGCCTGTTACTGAAACGCTGTTAAGCGTTGTTGCACTGGACGATGCGGTAGCGTTAATCTCATTTGGTTTTTCCATGGCCGTAGTGAACGCATTGCTTCATCCGGGACAAACCTCTTTGGTCGTGTCGATTTTATCTCCCTTTATCGAAATCCTTGGTTCTATTGTTCTTGGATTTGTATTGGGGTTCCTTTTTAAACTGCCGCTGCGTTACTTTAAAAAGGATTCCAACAGGCTGATCATCACCGCCGGTTTTGTTTTACTGGGTTCTTCCCTGGCGTCCATGTTAAAACTGTCCCCCCTGCTGCTGTGCATGTGCATGGGAGCCATGCTGGTGAATGTCAGTGAATCGGCAGGTTCAGTTTTCAGGCTATCAGAGATGTTCACCCCACCTATCTTTTTAATGTTCTTTGTGGTGTCGGGAGCTGGTCTGGATGTCACATATCTTCCGAAAATCGGTCTGATTGGTGTTCTATATGTGGTGGTCAGGGTAATCGGCAAACTCTCCGGCGCCTGGTTCGGTGCGGTTTTGTCCAAAGCTCCTGCGGTGGTTAAAAAGTATATCGGGTTGACGCTTGTACCCCAGGCCGGTGTTGCAATTGGTCTTTCGCTGATCGCTTCCCAAACTCTTCCGGAGTACGGTGCTGCCATCCGCGCTGTCATACTTTGCGCAACCTTTATTTACGAACTGGTTGGCCCGGCTATCACCAAAATCGGATTGAGAAAAGCGGGAGAAATTACAGATTAGGTTCAACCCTTTTCCTCTTTAAGAAGTTTAACACCTTTCAGCCGCTTTTTTTTGAATTGGATAATAATATTTTCAAAAGCCTCGGTGTTTAAATTATCCACTTTGATGAAAAGTGCCTCATGAAATGTTTTTATGGTATTATCCAGGCCAAATGCATCTGAGACATAATGAACCAGAAGCACGTGGCCTTTTTCAGCTTTGAGTTCCGGCGGAAGATGTGAGGCCGATAGAACCTGAAGCTTTGTGCCTGTTTTCACGTCTTTAAGCCTGACGGACATATTCTCACCTTCCCTGTTGAAATATTCCTCTTTCTATCTTATCTCCTATACACCTCCTGTCAAGAATATACCGACTTCTCTTGACAAATTAGGTTTATAATTATAAACTAGGTTTATGATTATAAACCATTCAGAGGGGGAGCTACATGGATACATTGAATATCTGGGACAGTGACTATCGTTTCATGATGGTTGTTTGGGATTCGGCTCCGGTCAGTTCCGGTAAGCTTGTAGACCTTTGCCGGGATAAACTGGGATGGAAAAAATCCACCGCCTATAACGCCATTCGCAGGATGAGTGAAAAAGGGCTGATTCGGAATGAACATGCTACCGTTGAGGTCCTTGTACCAAAGGAAAAGGTTCAGGCAATGGAAAGCAGAGCATTTCTGGAACGAACCTTTGAAGGATCGCTGCCGCAATTCTTCTCTGCCTTTTTCAAGGGTAAGTCCCTGTCTGAAAAAGAAGCCGAAGAGCTGAAAAAGCTGATAGACGAATACAGGGAGTAAGCGAAAACCTTTCTGTAATACTGTATCACAGAAAGGCAGAATAGTAAATGCAACCCTAACCAAAAAGCATGATGTATGGTTGTAACATCTACCCCACAAGGGCGAAATGAGGGATGAATTTGGAGCTTTTACAATTCAATAAAAAGCATTGGCTCAATGTAAAAAACAAGAATAAACACGCATGGATTCGGCACGCAAGAATAACATGCTTTATCGTGATGGTCAGTATACTCATCGTCACTCTGCTTGCTTGCGCAGCCAATATGTCTGCCAAAGAAAATGATACGGAAATTGAACGGAGCGAATTATTCGGTTATTACGAGTTCAATGAAAACGTTTACACAAATCCCTTAAGTTCCTTTTTGCCATTTAAAGGCCATATGCCCTTTTATGAAATAACGGAAAATGGGCTGTCCATCATTAGCATCCGCGATGGTTCGGTTCAAAAGATACCCGGTATCTTTGAAAAAAAGCCTTTGGATCGCGAGCAGTTCAAAAAAATGTTTACTTTCGATTTATTCGCTCCGGATATTGACAAACACAATGAGTGCTTTGAATATGCGGTTTTTACTTCTGATAACGGTCCAAAATATCGTCTGTATGGGATGGATCATGAAATTTGGCTGGTGAATGTTCACCCCAAAAATGGCATCTGGAGCATATATGGTCTTACTCGAACGGAGGATATCAAAACCAGCCCCGACGGACGGCTGATTGTTCCCACCGAAGCTCCCTATCATTATCAGGAAGGCTTCCAGCTTGAAATTTGCTCCGGCAAGTCGGTTCTGGATTCGGTTTTTGTCAGTGACGAGAAATCCATGAAGGTGCTCGAAGAGATCATTCAGACCTATGTCGCGCAGACTGTATGGACTGACAATGCAGACATATTTACAGTTGGTGACTATTTTCGATTTTACGACGCCACCGGAAAAGACGATACCCTGTATTATGTTTTTCTGAACCAGACAATTGCTGAACAACCCCAAATGCAGACGAGTACTGGTTCATTCACAAGATCTCCGGTTCCGGCAGAAAGCTATGAAGCGCTTTATCGGCTTTGGGAGGATTTGACACCGCTTCCGGATAAAATAACCGTAATATCCGGGGAACAATCGGTTTCAGCATTCATTTTCCGTCAGCATGACGAAATAGACCTGGAAAACCTGAAAGGACACCTTTCATGGTTAACAATTCAGCCCGATGGGATGGATCCATTCAGGGTTTATCTTGAAGGTGAAGAATTGCTTGGGCGGTATGAAGTTTATGATGCTGAATCGATGGAGGCATTGGACTTTACTCATCCTTCAGGGCTGAAACCCCAGACTTATCTGTTTCAGAACGCCAAACCAGGTCAGTCCTGTATCGTTGTTTTATCTTCCGGTTATTCAACGGGAACAAACTTTTATGGATTGAAGGTCATTTTTGGGGCGAAACTTCCCTGACGGGGGTACTCTGCACAAAATGATCTCCCGTGCATATATTATTGGCAGAGACATATTTATGAATCCATTTTTAAAGTGTGATGAATGCAGCGTCACACTTTATTTGTAATGGATACGGGAGGTCATTTCATGGAAACCATGTATAAAGGAAACATCAATGGCCCGGCAACAATGCTGACAAGCACAATAACTGCTGCTGCCACCTCAATAACCGTCGCTGACGGTTCATTGCTGCCGAATGCCCCAAACATCGCAGTGATAGGAGCGGGGAATGCTGCAGAAACAATTCTTTATGGTGCGAAAAGCGGCAACGTGTTGAGTTCGGTAACCCGCGGCTTTGAAGGCAGAGCACTTCCATGGCCTGCCCAAACCGAAGTAGCCCGGCGTTTAACCGCTTACGACTTCAACACACTGATCGACAATATTCAATTGCTGCAGAACCAAATCGACAACTCAGGCACAGTGACAAACCAAACAACCGACATTTTAACCTTTGCAAACAATGTGAAAAAGGATGTTTCTCAGCTGGCAGCACAAACTCAAGTGGATCTGACTATTCCATTGTTCTCAAACAGGATGGTCAAATTCGGAAACAAGTATTATGTGAATGCACAGGAAGGTAATAACAGCGCGGACGGCTTAACCCCTGCTACCGCAAAGAGAACAATCGGTGCCGCCATCACTTTGGCACAGAACAACCGCCATGATATCATCCTCGTTCGAGGCGGAACCTATGACGAAGCAGTGAATCTGAATAAGAGCACAACCTGGCTTGTGGGCTATGGCGGAGATGTTCGAATCAACGGAATCAACAGACGTGTGGTTAATCCGAACGGTACTGCCATACCAAAAAATAACCGAATGCCAAACCTTACGGTGAGTGCCTCCTACTGTGTTGTCATGAACATTGATTCAATCAATTCTCCATACTTCGGAATTGATTTAGGTCCACAGTGCAAATACAGCATGATCATCAACTGTACTGCCATTGACGGTGCAGATGTAGGTATACTATGCTCCGATGTATACGGTAGTCCCACTGGAGAGGCTGCCTCCTTCAACCAGTTTATCGGCTGCACCTCCGCCTATAATTACGATTTTGACTCCGCGCTGTTTGGAAATGCTCCGGGAACCAGTGCGGACGGATATGAAAACGAAGGGGTCGAGAACTACTATATTGATTGCAATGCCTATGCGAACAGTGACGACGGGTTTGATATGTTCCGGGCAAGCATTGCCAGCCTTTATCATTGTAAAGCGTTTTATTCGGGCAGGGCGGAGACCACATATCAGGGGGCCAGAAACAGGTCGGCGGAGAAAACTCTGGTTGGAAACCCCGTAGTACAGGGGGATGGAATGAATTTTAAAATGGGCCCGGGCAATGGAATTCGAACGGATACGGTTGCTGACGGTGCTGCCAACACAAAGGCAATAGGATGCTTGTCAGCTTATGCCAGACTGATGGGTTTCACAAACAATCAGGGATTGATAATGGCCTTAATTCACTGCACCGGAATTGGCAACCTGAACCGGAACTTCTTTTCCGATGTATCTCCTTATGGTAATGAAGCAATATTGGCGCAAAACTGCTTAAGCTATGCCGGGGGTACAGTAGATACCCTGTATGGAAACTCAACGCAAAATACAAACTCGTGGAACCTTGGGGTTACGGTAAGAACCAGTGATTTTATCAGTTTGGATCCGACCAATCCAAACTTTGGTGTACTGGCAGCCGGCAGCCCGCTGAAAAACAGAACCGATTTGGTGAATGACGGTTACAATCTGGCCGGAAACAATGATCTGGGCTGGTCTGATGTACTGGGGGTCATGCCGAAAATTACATATAAGGTTTAGCGAAACACAAGGAAAGCCCTCCTTTCAAAAAAAGGAGTGAGCATGTCACTCGGCTGAAAAGTTTTGATCACTCTTGATAATGATGGGGTGGTTGGCAGAGAACTTCGTTACGGGGCATATCGATACAAAAAGAGGGGCATTCGCTCCTCTTCTTCATGTTTTTACTGATCGGCCAGATGAAAATTCCAGCCTGCACAGATTTGATATCAGATTCAATGAATTGGCTGCATTGGTTTTTCGTTCATTGCTTTCATCTTTTTGTTCTCGAATACCAGCAGCACACTGAAAACGATTTCAAACAGGACCATAAGCCCTGCAACCATGTATGCCGGGCTTCTCAAGCCCACCAGCAAAGCGGCGATTGGAATAATGACAGACAGCACCGTATAGCTTTTGGATTTGTACAGCCAGCCAAAGGGCAGCAGGTGAGCCCCAAAAATCATCGCCAGTACCATGGTCATTTTTTCGGGAACCGTTGGGTATACCCACATCACAATCAACAGATAGATCATTTGGTTCAGTGAG
>JAEZBW010000111.1 GCA_023426765.1 Bacillota bacterium | reverse complement strand
GCTGCAGGGCTTTTTCTGGCAGAAAATTTGGATGTGATTCTGAAGGTGAACGAACAGAATGTATCTGTATTCAGTATAAGCCACGAGGAGCAGGTTTTTGGGAATATCCCTTCCGATCACTATCAATGCAACCTGTATCTTGAAGGGAATAAAATACTGGCAGGGATTACATACAGCTTTACAAATAAGTATAGCTCAACATCCTGGCTGTACTGTTATCAATATAAATCCGGCAAGATAGAAAAAATCTGGTCATCTGAAGAGAGAATCAATGAAAGGATTCTCATTGAAGAATTTCATGAAGAAAGCAATAGGATGAAGGTGAAAATTGGAAACGAGCGGAAGGAAATATTCCTGGGTGACTCTGAGAAAAGTGAAGTTACAAATTTTATCAATTATTTAAAAAAGACTGGTGAAAAAGATATGGAAATGGAATTTGTAATCACGCCGGATTATGAATACAGGGACTATGACGGAGATGGCTGGCGGGAAATTATAACAAGGACGGTTGTTCATTTTGGAGCCACTTCCTTCCTGAGAAATTGCTATTCTGTTTATAAATTCTCCAACGAAGGAATCAAATTGGTTGACAGTTATTTTCAATAAGATCCTCAATTATTAGTAATATATACATATATCGTGCTGTTTACCGACAGAAGACAGAAAGGAAACTAAAATGACAGTTATATCTGCAAACGATTATCTTACACATGTTCTTCAAAGAAGCCATGACAATCCGTTTCTCATGGCGACCGTGTCAGGGTTCAGGGGAGTGTACCTGGAGGTGGCTAAACTGGAGCTTGCCCGCCGCGGTCTTGAAAGTGAGCCAACGGATTATTGCCGGATTCAGGCTTCACTGAACCGCATCCGTAACCGTGAAGATATGGCGGATTTTGTTATCCCAGCGTTGATACGAATCCTGAAGGAGTATAGGGATTTTCTGGATGCCTCTGTGATCACGGAGATTGAGGAAACCCTGATCAACTTCCGTTACTGGCTGGATGAGCCGGGGGAGATTAACGCCTGTTACTTCACCGAGAACCATCAAGTGCTTTATCACAGCGCTGAAATCCTGGCAGGTCAATTGTTTCCGGACAGAATTTTCCCGTCGGACGGAAAGACAGGTGCATGCCATAAGGAACATGGAATAACTTTTTTGCTGAGGTGGATGGACTGGCGCGAAAGCTTTGGCTTCAGTGAGTGGCTGGCAAACTACTATACAGAGGATATTCTCGCACTGCTTGGGTTATACCAGTATGCTGAAGATGAAACCATTCGCCGGCGCAGTAAATCATTGATCGATACCTTACTTTTAGATATTGCCCTGAACACCTTTGCAGGGCACTGGGCGGGGTGTCAGGGCCGTACCTATGTGCAATATCTGGTTGAGCCTGCGTTTGAAAACATCAGCCCAATTTGCAGGCTGTGTTGGGGTGAAGGATCGATAGACGGTAATCTTTCAGACTGCGCGATCATGATGGCAATTTATGATTATCAATGCCCGGAAGCCATTGCGGCCATTGGCAGAGATAAGCGCGCCGTGATGATAAACCGGGAGCGGATGAGCCTTGATGTGAAAGATGCGGCGAAGTACGGCATTGATCCTTCCGATTTCGATAACATCATGTTTTTCTGGGGTCAGCAAACCTATGATGCCAGAGAGGTGATTCAGAACTCTGCCAGGGTCATGCTGCCGTCCAACTGGATGAATGAACGCATCAATGCATACCTGGAAAAATACGCTCTGCATGATATGGCTCAGATCCCGACAGATGATGATCCGGATTTTACCGCCATGACCCAGGTGGATTTATATACCTATAAGACACCGGATTACATTCTCAGCTGTGCACAGGATTTTCGCAAGGGAAAACCGGGTTATCAGCAGCACATCTGGGGAGCCTTTCTGGGGGACAGAGCCCGCGTTTTTACAAACCATATGGGTTCGGCTGAATATGCCGATCGCCCCAATTTCCTGGCCGGAAACAGCTATATGCCCCGGGCTTGCCAGTATGAAAACGTGCTGATATGCATTTATCGCATACCTGCGGATCATACACGGTATCTGGAAACACACGCGTATTTTCCGCAGCATGAATTTGATGAGGTCATTCAAAAAAATACATGGGTTTTCGGTCGGAAAAGGAATGCTTATATCGCGTTGAAATCAATGAATCCCGCGTTCTGGAAGGCTCCTGATATCCATTTGTATCAAGCGGTTTACCGGGATGAAGAAGCAGCGCAGGCACGTTTTCAGGAAGCGAAACCGGTGATTTATCATGCCAATGGACATGCCAATGTGTGGGTGGCGGAGATGGGCAGCAAAGCGCAAAACGGAAGCTTTGAGGCGTTTGTAAACGGCTTTGACAGGGCTGAACTGCATGGAAGTTCCCAGATATGCACCTATCATTCGCCATCGCAGGGCAGGATAGGGTTTGGGTGGAATGACCCGCTGACCGTGAATGACAAGGAAATCATCGTCAAGAACTACAAACGTTATGACAACCCCTATTGCCAGGTAGATTTCGGAACGAAAGAGCTTACAATTATTTAAAAGCCAGGAGCCGGCTAGGAATGTCGGTTTATTCATAAAAAATACGTATAGACGTGTAAAAATACTCGTCACCATGCGGGTTTCCAGGCTTGGAATCCGGTATAATATGAATAAACCGATTTTCCGAACGGTCTCCTAGACGGTGAAAATGCCATCCGTCGGACATAACAGCTGATGGTAACCGTTTTTAATGAATGAGATGATCTTATCGGCAATGACAATATGCCCGTCCCTGTTCGGGTGGATGCCATCCACGCAAAGAAGCTTCGTAAAATCCGGAAAACGCAGGAAGGCCCCGCGGATATCGATCCAACGGGTCTTTGTTTCTTCTGCAACCTTCAGGATCACGGAATTATACCGCTCCTGCCACCAGTATATTTTCGTGACGCTTCCCAGCCACTTTAAAATATTCGCTTTTGCAGCAGGATCGTTTTTGCTGATCCAGTCCAGGTAATTGTCTGCATTTAAAGGGGGGAGGTTCATCAGGACGGGGATGCCTCTGTTTTCCTTCACCAGGTTCACGGTTTCCACCAAAGTGGTTTCAAAGGTCTCAAAGTCGGTTCTTGGGAAATGTTTGATATCCGGGTTTTCAGCGATCTCGTCCCAGTTGAAATCACAGTCGTTTCCGCCGTATTCAATCAGAACCACATCGGGTTTCTCCTTGAAAATATTGTTTTTCAGCTTTTGAATCCCTTTGATCAAAGTACTGCCAAAACGGGAAGTGTTGGTGATGATGCCGTTCAGTTTATTCCGAACGATATCAACATAATTTTCCTCCAGAATGATGTACTTTTTATTTATTTCATCGTAAATGACCCCTTTTGAAATGGAGTCTCCCGATACAACAATTTTAACGGGATCCGTCACAATCATTTCCGGCATTCATGTCACCTCATTGGTATACTGTTTAAAACAAGTATACCTTAACATCGCCGGATGATCAAGAAGTTATTTCCACAAGATGCAGAATCTACGCACATTTCGAGCTACATAACGACTTTACAAAATAAGTATTGGTGAGTATCTAGTTCTAAAGTGAGGAGAGCCAGGAGAAACCCCCCGGCTCTGCATAACTACTCTTCAGACTGGTGTTTTCTCAGCCGCATAATATCGTTGTCCTCTTCAACGTCCCTTAAAACGTAATGCCCATGTTCATCCCCATCGGTACAATTATTTCTGTAAACCCGGAAGGGGCGCATCATATCATGATCTTCATGTTCAAGAATGTGGCAATGGAAGGGGTATACCCCGGTAAAGTCTCCGAATCTGGCAATAAACCTGGTTACATAGCCCGGTATTGCTTTGGCGGTATCCTTCCAGCCGCCTTCGTTTTCATCGGGAAGCACTTCAGGACCTATGTACTTCAGCTTCCCCGACGTTGTGTACTCCTGGACATCAAATGGCTGGCGGTTTAAAATCTGGAACTGGATCAGATGGACATGAATCGGGTGGGTACCTGCTCCGGCATTAATAATATTCCAGACCTCCAGGCTTCCCAATTCGGCATTGATTGTAATCGGATCCGTCCACATTTTGTCTTCAAGCATGAACATCAGTCTGTTATATCCATCCAGGCCTACTACAATATCGATCTTTCTTTGCTTTGCATTTTTAGTTGGAAGAGGGGCTATATCGTTTAGTTTCCTCGGAAGGTTGCTGTTATCTTCTACCGGTTCTCCGCTCACCCTGAACTGCATGATCTCCGGAAGCGGCGTACCAAAGGGTGGTA
>JAEZBW010000549.1 GCA_023426765.1 Bacillota bacterium | reverse complement strand
ATCCATCGTTTCTTCATCATCTTGTTTCTCCTTCATCCTTTTTTGATATTACCGGGCGCATTTAGTCCTCGGTGTACGGTGACACGTCAGGCTCAATCCACGCCTTGCCGTCACGCCAGTCCACATCGAAATCAAACAGCTTTGCGATGTCCCGTAGCTTGATATAGTTGTTTCCACCGATGGCATAGGCGGTCAGCCCTGTCACCGCTGCGCCGGTGTCACCCCATACGAAGTCTGTGGTGATGAGTGTCGCACTTTTACTTTCTTTGCCGATTGCGGCAAGCTCTCCGCCCACAGCGGTGTATGCCGCATGGTTATACAGCTTCGCCTTGCCATCCTCCCAGCGTACATCGAAGCGCGTTTGCAGAAGTGCTCCCACATCCCGCAGCTTGACGTAGTTGTTGCCGCCGATGCTGTATGCGGGCAGTGCAACCTCTGCATCGTTCAACATAAACTTGGTGTTGGTGGGTACGGCGGTAACGGCTACAGGGGTTGGCTTAGGCGCAGGTGCAGGCGCGGTCTGAGCTGGCATATCAGATACTTTGTAGCTCTCTTCAGCAAAATACACGTAGCCGTTTGCATATCCGTAACCATATCCGTCAGCCCTGCCGCCGAGAACGTAATAGTCATTTTTTGCCGCTTTGTCGGCCACGATGTTGCCGTAGCGGTCAAAGACGGTCCAGTAGCGTTCATAGGCTTCGGTGTCTAAATATTGTACTTTTTCCCCTTCGTTTAATTGATGAGCCGCCAGTGTGTAACCGCCTCCCAGAGGCACAGCGATGCGATATCCGTCAAGCTTTTTTATAAGCTTTCCCGAATAGTCGTATAACTCCACGAATGACCATGAGTATCCGCCGCCTTTGGTGGGTATGCCGTCTTTATTTACTTCCGTATAGTAAGTGTTTGTGATTACACCATCGCTCCATTGGAAACCGGGAGAATCTGTGGGGTAATATCTATCGTGAAGGTATACGCACTAGCCTTCGCTCCGTTCACGGAATTCGCAAACAAAAAGTTTTTCTCGATATTACAAACATTTTCACCGTGCGCTCGCTGCGGTTGTTATTGATTTCCAAACGTCCGTCAAGCAAATAGTTGGTCAGGTATTTCCACTGGTTAAGCACGTACCTCCTTTTGATTCCTGTCTACATTGTACAGAAGAAGGGGCTTGAAGACGAATGTACGAATTAAAAGAAAAAGAAAATGTAAGAGACTCATTGCGGTTTCCGCTTACTGGAATTTCCAGATACAATTCTGGCTTATGCTGGTTGGAGTATTGCATTAGGTTCAGTGTTTTCAGCAACGCAGATATAGAAAAACGCCATCTCAGTCAATCGACCAAGATGGTGCTTTTCAATGATGTATCAGAGCGGACACTTGACGGCGAAACCGCCGACAAAATAATAGGTGTTCGTCCAATACACGTTTGGTGGAGATGAAGGGGGTTGAACCCTCGACCTCTCGGATGCGAACCGAACGCTCTCCCACTGAGCTACATCCCCAGATTTTGCTATTCACTTATTCTATGCATGTATTAACCGATTGAATAAATATGGGGAACAAAACTCTCCCCCACCCTGGATTGGCACCGGTGGGTATCATCAGTTTGTTCCCGGGCAGAATCATAAATCACATAAAAATGGTGGGGGATATAGGAATTGAACCTACGACTTCTACTATGTGAAAGTAGCACTCTGACCGCTGAGTTAATCCCCCATCAAAATTATTATAGCTCATTTTGTAAAAAATTCAATCACAATCTGAATATATTTATTTACCGAAGATTATTCCTCATCATACGTCCTGGATTTTAAGCCCCGTAAAAATAGCTTGTTTCAGCATTAAAAAGCTGCATCTGAATTAAATTTTCGTATGAAAATTCAGCCGAAATTTCATATTGACATATTTGCTATATTCAGGTTATATAATGGTATGGTTGCCTTTTTAAGGTTATTATGTTTTTTATGTCTAAAGCTCGTATTCGTTCTCGCCATGAACAAGGGAGGTTGTATCTATGGATTATGTCCAAAGTCAAATCAGGCGCGTCAGCCGCAACCAAATGATCCTTTTTGGCATCTTGGGCGCATACTTCTGTTTTATTCCGGTGTCTGTACTGGGTTCCAGAAACAATGAAGGTTTTTTGGGGCTTGTACTTTTCCTGTCACTCATACCGGCAAGCTGTATTTTCTTTTTTATCAGAGCCTGCATTTTAAGGAAGAATTATCAGCGCAGCAAGATCTACACCAGGCTGGGTACATATGGATATGGCTCGAACGAGGAAGTCAGCCTGGCCATTGACGAAGAAATTAAAAATTCTGTTTTAGTCAACCATAAAAAACTAATCGTAACCACCAACTGGATTTGTATCCGCAATGCCTTTAATCTGCATGTCAGGCCTCTGGCTGAACTGATTTGGGCTTACAAGCTTGTCACAAAAACCAATTACAGTGCTACCTATTATTCTGCCATGCTCGTATTCTCTGATCGCAAGGAAGTGCGTTATGTCTCAGTGGAAACTGATGTTGACATGCTTCTTCGTTTTATCAGTGAAAGAAACGAACATACGCTCATCGGCTTCTACCAGGAATGGAAGAGGCTTTACAGGTATAATTACAATAAATTCATTGATCTTTTGATACAGAATGAACAGGAAAGGCTGAAGAGAAACGGTAAGCCGCCTATTAACGAAGAAGAAAGGCGGAACCGATACCTCAGATCTTATAATACGGCTGCCAAAAAAAAGTCTGGATGATTCCGACGTACGGCAGCCGGTCAGAATGAAATTGAACAAATGTCTCCTCGGTCATTGTTGAGAGGAGACTTTTTTCTGTTAAAACTGCCCTGCCTGTGGTATGATGATCAGGAAGTTTTACGAAGGGTTGGTGAATACTTATGGATAATCACGCCCTGTTGTCATTTTTGTCACTAGCAGAGAAACTAAAATGCAACCTGCGGCATTCCTGGACTTCTTCCGGACGCCACGAGAGCGTTGCCGAACACAGCTGGCGCTTATGCCTGTTTTCATGGCTTATCCGTCCTGATTTTCCGGAGCTTGACATGGACAAGGTACAGCTGATGTGCTTGTTTCATGATATAGGTGAAGCCGTAACCGGTGATATTCCTTCCTTTTTGAAAACAGCACAGCATGAAACCAGGGAAACCGAAGCGATTGCAGGAATTCTGAAAATGCTTGATCCCGCCCAGTCCGATCAATTAACCTGCCTTTTTACGGAGATGCAGGAACAAAAGACAAAGGAAGCACGGCTTTTTAAAGCACTGGACAAGCTGGAGGTTGTTCTTCAGCATAATGAAGCACCTCTCGAAACCTGGCTTCCGCTTGAATATGAACTGAATCAGACCTACGGCGAGGAAAACGTTCGGGAATTCCCGGCGCTTGAAAGCTTTCGGAAAGAACTGAAAAATATGACCATAAGGCTAATTTCAGGCGAAACATCAAAAACGTCAGAAAAGTAAACCGATCAAGTGACAGGGTTTTGGCCGGTATGACCGATCCCTGTCACCTTTGTTTGTTCTACTGTTTCTCAGTTTTACTTCTGAAACGAATATTGACTATTTCTCAACAATAACTTTGTCACATTGATTGAATTGCGCAAACTTTAGTAATCGCTGATCCATCTTTTTCTGAAAGCCTTTTCCGCCTTTGAACCCTTTTTCAGGCCAGAAATTCCAGATGATCAAGGTTTTGTCCTTTTTATTGGCGACCGCTTCAACCCGGCCGGCAAACCGGTTTCCCACCAGTACCGGAAGAACATAATAACCATATTTTCTCTTGGCTTCGGGTGTGTAGATTTCCCAGGTATATTCAAAGTCGAACAACTGCCGGATAAGCTTTCTGTCCCACATAAAATTATCCAGAGGAGCGATCAACTCGATTCGCTCGTTGAAGGTGCTCTCTGTGATGGCTTTTTCCAGAACAGGTTCATCCTCCGACAAGCAATATAACGGTGTATTGAACCCTTCCACATTCAGTTCAAGGATTTTTTTCTCCTGAAGCAGCGCATGAAAGCACTTGTTCCGACTTTCGCTTTTCAATCCGCCTATCCCCAGCCAGGCATCGGACGGTTTATTCCACAGTGCACCTACCGAACCGATTCTTCTGGAAACCTGCCATTTTAAAAAGTCATCCTGCGTTTCATTTGGATCTTCCGCATTGAGTATTTCTGTGCCAAGATAGTCCTCCGGCAGGGTATAATGCTTGATGGTGCGCTCCTTGTGATGGACGATCAGCTCTCCACGGAAATACAGTGTTTCAAGAACAGCCCTGGACAGGGTAGTGGGGCTCCAGTACCAATCCACCGTTTCGTTCAGCTGAATATCCCGTGAACAGGCATAACCCTTCTGCCGAATGATTTGCTTCACTTCTACGGCCAAATCATCAACTTTCTCATGATTTCTGCCATGATTTTTATGATATTCCCGGATACGGGAAAAGTACTTCCAGTCTTCCGCACAAAAGATCGCAAGGTTTTTATCGAAATAATCAATCAGCTTCCTGTCATCATATAAAAGCTGATACAGCATTTGTTTTGTGAAACCGCTGACCCTGGACTGCAGCGTCAGTTCGGCGTTTTTTCCACAGACATCGATGGGGTCAAATTGAATGCATCCTGCCTGCCGGATAAAATCGCATACCCCTTGTTTGCCGACGAACTTATAACCTCCAAGGAGCCCATGCTTGAGGAGGATGAAATTTCTGGCCTGCTCATTCGTTAATGCATATGCCTTCATAGAATGTACTCACTTTTTGTTTTATTGGTAAAAATTTCGAGTGCATATGGCTTGCAGAATCTTCTCTTACACTGGTTTTACACAAAAACGCAAAACCGTTTTCAACTTGTCTGCAGCCGTTTTTCTCACATCTGTCAGGTAAATTTCCCGGTGGAGTTTAGATGCCCGTTCCAACTGATTGGCCCTGCAGCATTCCTCCATACGGGAAAAGCTTTCGGGTTCGTCGTCATACGAGCCAAGATGCATCATCTGTACACACGGACCCTCTTCCAGCATACCAAATCTGGCATGTTCCAACAAGGGATGGGGCTTTTTTATCCGGGTACTTTCCAGTACCTCCCGGGCGAGTTCATCGGTGACAAACTCGGGCTGGCGAATCATCAGGGTAAAGATGAGGCTGTCCTTGTCCAGATAATCAAGTCCCCGGGCTTTCTC
>JAEZBW010000473.1 GCA_023426765.1 Bacillota bacterium | reverse complement strand
GAATTTTCCGACCGTAAGGACATTTCCGACTGGGCCTTGAATGATTGCCTGTATATGGCTAAAATCGGCATTATAAAGGGTACGGACGGCAGGTTCATGCCCCGGGCCATCACCGATGCCCAAAAAGCGGTAGGCTATGCCAATACATCCAGAGAGCAGGCCCTGGCCATGAGCGTACGGGCGATCGAGAAGCTGGAAGACGGAAAATAACGGAACCCCAATGTGAAGAATGATATAAACAATCCTTGAAAATGCATCTGCAGAAAATTTCAAGGATTGTTTTTTTTTCAGACAAAAGAAAAAAGAAACGGTATTTACAAGAAGAAATAGGGAGGAAACAGAAAAATGAATAAAGTGTTCCGGGTTACGATCCTGTGCATTCCTGGACTCATCATTACGGTGCTGATTATCCTGATGGGGATGGCGGCAAGGTATAATGGGCTTTGGAGGTTCCATGCATACGGGTTGCTTCTGAACAGCCGATTTGGGTTTGTTACGGCTTACCAGGTGACCGATTCCACAGCGATACGGGCAGAAGATTATGATGGCTTCATTATAAAAGAGCAGCTTATATTCGGTTTGGGAAAATTGAAGCTAGACAGGCAGGGCGATTCACTGGATCTCATCGATAGGGGATCGCAAACGGTCTATTCCGCGAAAAGGGTTGAAAAAGCTTTTCTGTATGAAAAGAAGATGGTTTCAGAGGATCCGCGCGATCAATTCCTGCTGTTTTGTGAAACCTTTGAAGAGAATTATGCATTCTCCGACCTGTACCAGGTTGATTTTAATGAAGCCTGCCGAAATTATGAAGGTCTGATTGATGAAAATACGGGTGATGATGCCTTGTTTCAGTACATGAGCGAAATGATCTGCGGGCTTAAGGATGATCATGTTTATCTCGAAGCAGAAGGAAGGTATTTTGAACCCTATCAAAACCCGTCGGATTTCTGGGGTGATCCGGAGAAGGTTCAGGAACTGGTTAACCTGATAAAAGCCAAATATCTGACCGGTTACTCGAGATTCAAGGATTCACCCGTACGGTATGCAACGCTCAGTGATGATGTGGGATACATCATTTTATCCGGGATGGGAACTGAAACCGCCGACCAGGCGAAAACAACCAAAAGTGCTTTCAATAAAATCATCTCAGATTTTCAGGACAAAAAGACACTGGTGATTGATATCCGTTTTAACAGCGGAGGGTTTGATGCCGCCTCGCTGGCGATAAGCGGCTACTTTACGCAAACACCCTATCTTGCCTATAAGAAACAAGCCTTTTATAAAGGAAGCTTTACAGAACCCCGGGCGATTTATGTTTACCCAGCTGATCTGTATTATGCCGGCGACATTATTCTGCTGACAAGCAAATACACCGTCAGTGCCGCTGAAACCTTCGCTCAGGCACTGGTTGCAAATCCCGGCAGAAAAATCATCGTTGCCGGTGAAGAAACAAAAGGGTTTTACTCCGATTGCTTTCCCAGAAAGATTAAAAAGGATTGGTATTTTGGGTTATCCAACGAAAGGTATCTGTCGGCGAACGATGCCGTTCTTGAAGGAACAAGCGTAAAGCCGGATGTTCCGGTGCAGGTTCGATACAGTGATGTGCAGAAAGGAATTGATCCGGTCATTGAATGGATTTTGCAGGAATACATATCGGAGTAGAAATAGTTTATCAAAAAACCTGTTGACATTCCTCTTAGGGGAAGCTTTATTCTGAAGGCATCGATTAAGTTTTCACTTCAGACGTATGGGAGGAATGTTATCATGCGAAAAACCATAGATCCTTCGCTGCAACTGGATATGACGGATAAAGCACGTTTTAACCACAATATGAAAATGCTGGCGCTTTTCATTTTGCCGGTGGCCTATCTGGCGATCATCAGCGCTGTCATTGTTCATGAAATTGTCGGTCATGGGTTGGTTACCGCCCTGCTGGGAGGAAAATTCGGCGGCTTTGGCATCCTAGTGGATGGAATGGGTTGGGCGATGATCGACTTAAGCGGCATGGAAACCATGAATCAGGTTCTTGTGCTGCTTGCCGGAGCTTTTTTTACAAACTTATTGTCAATTGTATTTTTTGTGCTTGCCAACCGGTTTTCAAAACAGTTCCTGACATCCATCAGTTTACTGTTTTTTGCGTTTGCATTTTTAATGGATGGAGTGCCATATTTTTTCTGGGATGCAATTTACAGGGGCGGAATAGGGGATGTATCCAATGTTTTATTGATGTACCCGTCTGATTCAATAAGGGGAGTGATCATTGCCGTGACCGGCTTATTCGGCCTGACAGGGATTTTCTTTTTTAACCTTTCAGCATACAGGCAAATTGTCGGTTGGTTTTCAGCAAAGGGGACATACCTGTTCAGGGAAAGAATACTGATCGTTTCAGGGTTATTTGCGATTCAGACGCTCGGGTGGGTTTCTTTTGACTGGAAACAGTTGGTTCCTGTCCCCGAGATGGGCTATTTGCCCCTGGTTGTACCGGTTTTCCTTACCTTTGTGAGCTTAACCGGCATTCTGCTTTGCGAAAACAGGAAACTGACTGATGTGACGGAGGATCGGCAAATCCAATGGAAAGCGCCTGTTCTGATATCCTGGTGCGTATGCATTTTATGCATACTGATCATTATCCTTTGTTTTCAGAAGGGTCTGACATTCTAAAATCGCACCTGAAGCTCCCATACGGTCTGTTTCGGATGGAAAAGGTTTGTCAGCAGCTCCGCCTGGATGATATCAAGAGGTTTGATCGCATGTGCGGCGATATAATCGTTCAGAAGGGTTTGCCGTTCATCGGTATTTTCTTCTGTAAAATGGACACAGAGGTATTTACCTTCCGGAATAGAACCATAATACTCACTTTTTACAGGTCTTGTAATACAGGTGAAAAGCTTGTCGGGCAGGGTGCTGTTTTCACATATTTTATACAGCACTCCGCTCTCATATGTCGCAATGCCTTCCAATTCGTCCGCCAGAATGTCCAGTGCGGAGTAAGCACTCAGGATATCCTGCGGTTCTGCATACTCCTTCCAGGGTTTTGCAAGAATATGTCGCTGTGGTATTTCACGGGTATAAACCGTTTCATGGGTGATGCTGCTTTCTGCAGCCAGCAGATTATTACGGATGTGATCAATGCCGATTAATACATTTTGCAGCCTTTTCAGCTTCTCCAGGGCTTTTTCCCTCTGGTCCTGCAGCAAGGCAACCAGACCGGCCGAATCCTGCCGTTTAAACAATGGAATCAGATCATTGGGGCTGATATCAAGGTTTCTCGCTGCCTTGATAATATCCACGTGCATCAGCTGATCGGGGTGATAGTACCGGTATTGGTTGGTTTGATCCACCGAATAGGGCTTCAGCAGCCCGATCTTATCATAAAAACGCAATGCTTTTGTGGTTATGTTCTTCATTTTGGATATTTCACCAATGGTGAATAAATGCTTATCCATGGGTTTCCTCCCGTAATGGCTTAGCTTAAGAATAGCTGAAAACACGGTTATTGTAAAGAAAACGCACAGGAACGCACCACACGGCTCGACCCGTAAAACAAGGCGTTTTCAGCGCTCGCGTTTAACGGGTCGCGGCTTGTGGGGCGTTCCAGTGGGTACGCGCCTCTATTGGCGCGCAATTCGCGCAAGCGCTCATTGAATTTTACCTGAATGGAAACCTGCCTTGAAGAAAACAATTGAATTGACGTAACTAAATGATAAAATAGATATACAATTTCATAAACTGTGTGAAGGATTGATGTGATGGATGGTTTATTTCAGGAGCTTTTTAATAAATATGCTCGGCTTGTGGTGAAAACCGGGGTTAATATCCAGCCCGGTCAGGTGCTGGTGATTTCATCGCCCATTGAATGTGCCGCTTTCGCGCGCTCTATGGCCGAAGCGGCATACCTGGCAGGCGCCCGGGATGTCGTGATGAAATGGAATGACGAGTTAAGCGCTAAGATTCGTTATCTGCATGCCCCGGAGGATGTTTTCGATCAATTCCCGCAGTGGGAAAAAGAACTGTATGTCTCAAATGCTAACAATGGTGCGGCTTTTATCAGCATAGCCGCTTCAGATCCCGAGCTGATGAAGGATGTGAACCCCGACAGGCTCTCAAAAGCGTCAAAAACACGAAGTACTGCGTTAAGAGAATATTATGACAGAATGATGAATAACCGCAATGCATGGTGCGTTGCTTCGGTCCCCACAGTGTCCTGGGCCAGAAAGGTTTTCCCCGGAATTGGGACTGACGAAGCGGTAGAAAAGCTGTGGATTTTGATTTTCAGGGCTGTTCGGGTTGACACGGAGGATCCCGTCGCTGCCTGGGACACTCATAAAAACCAATTGAAACAGCGTCTGGATTTCTTAAATGCAGCCCGTTTTAAATCTTTGCATTACAGGAATGCCGCAGGGACGGACTTAACCATCGAACTGCCCGACGACCACATTTGGCTGGGTGGAGCGGACAAAACCCCGGATGGTCTGGAGTTTATCGCCAACATGCCCACCGAGGAGGTGTTTACACTGCCTTCAAAATATGGTGTTCATGGCAGGGTTGTTTCCACGATGCCCCTGAACTATCTTGGAAAGCTTATCGAGAATTTTTCGTTCACGTTTAAAGATGGAAAAGTGGTAGATTTTCAAGCCGAAAAAGAGTATGAGGTTCTTAAAAAGATGCTTGAAACCGATGAAAATGCCGTTTATCTGGGCGAAGTAGCGCTTGTTCCTCATCATTCTCCCATATCCAATACAAAGGTGTTATTC
>JAEZBW010000433.1 GCA_023426765.1 Bacillota bacterium | reverse complement strand
TAACCACGCTGATCATGATTTTCCTTGGCGCTTTTCTGACAGGAATCAATGTCTACGATAATATTGGAAGAGTCGGCGGTGCAGGTGCTGCCATACCTGTTACCGGCTTTGCCAATTCGATTGTGTCGCCGGCCATGGAATACAAAAAGGAAGGCTATGTGATGGGAGTCGGAGCAAAAATGTTTTTAATAGCCGGTCCGGTGCTGGTATATGGTATCGTAACCAGCATTATAGCCGGAATTTTGTACTTTCTGTTTGGCTGATACCGGACGTTTCGTGTAGTGATTGCTGAAGATGAGCTAAAAATCAGGATAAGTATACCATACATCATCAGGCTGAACCTGGAGGAATTTATGGGAACCAGATTAGGAAAACAGACAGTCCGCCTTGACGGAAAACCGGTAATTCAGGCATGGGCAGCCATAACAGGTGCAAAGGAGGGGCATGGTCCCCTGGCCCGTTATTTTGACGATGTCATTGAGGATGAATACTTTGGAGAAAAAAGCTTTGAGAAGGCCGAAAGTAAATTTGTCCGTGAAACCTTTGCAAAAATTCTCTCAAAAGGTAACGTATCGCCGGGAGATGTTCAGTATATTTTCGCAGGGGATTTATTAAACCAATGCATTGCCGTCAGTTATGGCATCAGGGAGACCGCAATCCCCTTCTTTGGCCTGTATGGTGCCTGTTCAACCATGGCGGAATCCATGAGCCTTGGCAGCATGATGGTGGAAGGCGGGTTTGCTGAAAGGGTGGTTTGCATCACTTCCAGCCACTTCTGTTCGGCAGAGAAGCAATTCCGTTTTCCGTTGGAATTCGGAAGTCAACGCCCTCCGACTGCCCAATGGACCGTCACCGGTTCGGGAGGGGTTTTACTTGGCCGGGTTGGCGAGGGGCCCAGAGTGGTTCATATCACAACCGGGAAAATCGTCGATATGGGCATCAATGACGCCAATGATATGGGTGCGGCGATGGCGCCTGCGGCATGTGATACGATAACGGCGCATTTTACCGAAACGGGATTGCCCCAAAACCATTACGATCTGATTGTAACAGGGGATTTGGGGGTACATGGGAAAGACCTGTGCATACAGCTTTTGGAGGAAAATGGAGTGTCGATCAGGGAATGCTATGATGACTGCGGCGCGATGATCTATGATACAAAAGAACAGCAAACCGACAGCGGAGGCAGTGGTTGTGCCTGCTCAGCCACTGTTTTGGGAGGGTATCTTCTGGAGAAGCTTTCAAAACGGGAACTGAACAGGGTGCTGCTTGTTTCCACCGGTGCACTGCACAGCCCCACTGCAATCCAGCAGGGTGAAAGCATACCGTGCATTGCCCATGCTGTTGGGATTGAGATGATCTGAAAAGACGATGAGGTAACATGGAGACCCAAACCCGGCAATTGCAGTTGCTTGTGCGATTGCTGCCGCTGCTGTAAGTGAAGAGGTGAAATGATTGGAATATGTCAGAGCTTTTATTGTGGGTGGAATAATCTGTATGATAGGTCAAATCCTCGTTGACCTGACAAAACTGACACCGGCGCGCATCATGGTTCTTTTCGTCGTATCCGGTGTAATCCTTGGTATTTTGGGCATATACCCCCTGCTGGTGGATTTTGCAGGTGCAGGAGCAACCGTTCCCATCATTGGATTCGGGAATGTTCTTGCCAAAGGGGTCATTGAAGATATAGATAAAAAGGGGCTCCTCGGCGCTTTCAGCGGAGGTGTCAGAGCAGGGGCGGTGGGCATTGCTGCTGCGGTATTTTTCGGATATATCATGGCCATCGTTTCAAAACCAAAAGCGAAGAGTAAAACTTAAGAAAGCAATTCAATAGGGACACCTCAGCAGGAAAGCCAATGGTCTTTCCTGCTTTTTTGTAACGGCACAAACCCCGCGGATGGTTATCTGGAGTCATTGCTAAAAAAGTGTTACCATGAGCGCAGCGAATGTCATCCTGAATGTAATGAAGGATCTATAGAATACAAGACTACTTCTGAGATCCGGAGCGCAGCGAGGGATGACAGCTTCGCTTTTGTTCATTGTGGTGCACAGTGCGTGTAGAAATTCTGAGAAGTAACCTGTGATTATTAAGTTTTCGTGTTTCCGATAGTTATGATTGTTTCCTTTGAAACGCTGTGGTATGATTTTTTATATTGAGGCAAGACTGCAAAAGAGAAAAAAGGTATTGAGAGGAGAAACTCCATGAACAGCAATAGAAAAAAAGATTATTACGCCGATCATGGCGCAAATAAGCGCAGGTTGCCGCCTGTGCTGATCTTTTTAACCATCGCCGTGGTTTTATCCCTGGCGTTGCTTGGTTTCTACGTGTGGCAGAACAAACCTGGCAATGGCGGAAAAATTACACCTTCGCCCACTCCCGCTATTACGGCTTCTGCCACCGATGCACCAACGGCAACACCTACGGTTGGACAAGCTCCCACACCGCAGGCCACTGCAGCACCCGAACCAGTGGAAACAGTTACGCCTGCCCCGGAAAATACACCACCGGAACCTACCTCCGCACCGTATGCGGGCTCAAATATCACCCCAGTGCCAAAGCTTCCCTTTGAACCGGTGAAAGCGCTTTATCTGAAACCGGGCTCATACCAGAACGAAAAACAGCTGCAGCACTACATAGATCTTGCGAACCGCACGGAGATCAACGCTTATGTCATAGACATCAAGGGCGATTACGGGAATATTTACTACAAGTCCGAAATTCCGGATGTGGTGGCGGCAAAGGCATGCTCCGATTTCAACATCAACACCGTCATCAATAAACTGCATCAGAACAATATCCGGGTGATCGGACGTATCGTCACCTTTAAGGACAATGTGATCACAAGCTACAAGCCGTCACTTGCGATAAAACATAATGGAAGCACCTTTGTGGCTCAGGACGGCACCAAGGCACAGTGGCTTGACCCAACAAACCGGGGTGCATGGGAATATGTGGGCAACATTGTACGCGAAGCGGTGAATTTCGGCTTTGATGAAATTCAGTTTGATTACATCCGCTTTCCTGAAACTTCACTGTATGAGTATGAACTGCAGAACCTGGAAGAAGGAAAAGAACGGCGCGACTATATTGAGGGCTTTACCGAGTACATCCGCAGCATTGTCCCTTCGGATACCATTCTGTCGGCCGATATTTTTGGCTGGCCGCTGATTGCCACGCGGGATTCCGGTGAAATCGGACAGACGGTAGAATCTATTGGCTGGCACCTGGATTATGTTTCTCCCATGGTATATCCCTCTCATTTTGATAAAAAGAGCCAGACCATTAATGGAATAAACTTCACCAAGCCCGACCTGAAGCCTTATGAAGTCGTATATAATACGTTGCTCGTCGGTAAGAAGAGAATTGACTCGGTAGAAGGCTATAACCTGAAATGCCGCCCCTATCTCCAGGGCTTTACAGCTTCTTATCTTGGCAGCGAATATTTCACCACTTACGGCGTCGAGGAATATCGGGCACAAATTAAGGCAGTATATGATGCCGGGTACGAGGAATGGATCTTCTGGAATGCCAGGAATGAATATGTTGAAGAAGCCTTCCTGCCCGAAGGTCAATAAACATGTTCTTCTTTCCTTGCATCCTGGGTGGTAAGCAATGGCCATAATGGGATAAAACCCATTGTGGCTGCATATTTTTTCTTTGAAGCAGATTTTTATTGGAAGGAAATGATGATATGTCTATTCTTGAAGCCATCATCCTGGGGATTGTTCAGGGTTTAGCAGAGTTTTTGCCCATCAGCAGCTCCGGGCATCTGGTACTTTTGCAAAGAATCTTCGGCATCGAGGAAGGGGCACTGACCTTTGATATTGCTCTTCATCTGGCTACCCTGGTGGCTGTGATGGTGGTGTACCGGAAAAAGCTGCTTGAAATCATCAAACACCCTTTTTCCAAGCTTCCCGTCTATATTGTTCTGGGAACCATCCCCATCGGCATCCTCGGTTTGTTGTTCAATGACCTGATCGAACGTTTTTTTGAAACCGGTGCGACCCTTGGTGCTGGCTTTATTTTTACAGGGATTGTTTTATTGTTGGCTGAGAATGCCGGTAAAAAGGAGCGGGAACTGGAGAAAATGAAGGTTTCCGATCCGCTTTTGATAGGCACAGCACAGGCGGTTGCCATGCTGCCGGCTGTTTCACGCTCGGGCATGACCATATCCGCTGCGCTGGCATTGGGTATTGAACGGAAAACAGCTGCCGATTTTTCTTTCCTGTTGTCAATACCGGCTATTTTAGCTGCTGTGGCGATGGATGTTTATAAAATGATAAAAACCGGGGAGAACACCCTGGCTGCAATCGGTGTTGCTCCGACAGTGCTGGGAATGCTGTTCGCAGCGATTGCCGGCTTTTTTGCAGTGAAATCGATGATTCAGCTGATACAGAACCGCAAGCTGAAATATTTCTCCTGGTATCTCTGGGTGCTGGGTGCGTTGGTGCTTCTGGATCAATTGGTGCTTCACATCTTCTTCTAGGAATGAGCGATCTTTTTAGGGAATTTCCGACCTTTCAAGCCGGCCTATAGGTCCCAGGTCCTATTCATATGGCCTTATCAGCCTATGGGACTTAAGACAGGGTCGTGCTACAATAAATATGAACATTAGCATTTCTCCTGTTTTTGTTTTAGAGCTGTGAAGCTCTTTTTTTTTGCAGTTTTTCTTTAGCGCACAGTTTCTTCGTCACCAAGATCACCTGAATCAACCACTGGCTATACTGAGGTGTGCACAGTAACCACGTACAAACGATACATGTTCTCAAGATGGAGTGTGGGTTGCACAATACCCGGTTTTCAAGTACAATCTTTTTGAATGCGGATAAACCGTCATGAAAGAAGACGGTATTCAGAAAGCGTGATTATTATGAAAGATGTGATCATTCTCGGCATCGAGTCCAGCTGTGATGAAACCTCGGCAGCCGTGGTTGTAAATGGAAGAAAGGTTCTGTCCAACATCATCGCGACACAGGTGAAGCTCCATGCCGAGTACGGAGGAGTGGTTCCTGAAATTGCATCGCGAAAGCATGTTGAGTCGGTCATTCCCGTTGTGGATAAAGCACTGAAGGAAGCCAATACAACCCTAGAAGCCGTGGATGGGATCGCCGTCACCTATGGCCCCGGGCTGGTGGGTGCTTTGCTGGTGGGGCTGACAGCGGCCAAAGCACTGGCTTTTGCGCTGAACAAGCCGTTAATCGGGGTGAATCATATTGAAGGGCATATCTGCGCGAATTATATTGCCCATACCAAACTGGCACCTCCTTTCATCTGTCTTGTTGCATCAGGTGGACACAGTCATGTGGTTCAGATGACCGATTGGCAAAAGCCTGTGATTCTGGGAAGAACAAGAGATGATGCAGCCGGAGAGGCGTTTGATAAAGTCGCAAGAGTTTTGGGGCTGGGATATCCCGGTGGCCCCATGGTTGAGAAAATGGCTGCAGCAGGAAACTGCGAAGCCTTTCAGTTCCCCAGGGTCAGGTTTCATGACCAGCCCTATGATTTCAGCTTCAGTGGGTTGAAAACAGCAGTGATCAATACCGTGCACCAATTTGAACAGAAAAGGGAAACAGTTCCTGTAAAGGATATCTGCGCTTCCTTTCAAAAGGCGGCTGTGGATGTTCTGGTGCGGCATACCCTGGAAGCAGCGCTGAATACAGGCTTGAAAACCATTTGCCTTGCAGGAGGTGTGGCGGCTAATACCTTCCTGCGTACTTCCTTTGAGAAAGCTTGCAGCGAAAACGGCAGGAAGCTTTATTATCCTCCGCTGCAGCTTTGCACCGATAATGCCGCCATGATCGCATCTTCGGGCTTTTTTGCATACCAGCAGCAGGAGTTTGCAGGCGGGGATTTGAATGCGGTTCCCGGACTGAAGCTGGGAGACCGTTTGGAACAGCATGTTTGATTAATTCCAAGCCGGCTGCGAGGAGACCGTTTGGAACAGCATGCTTAAATGTCCAGGAACTCGGAATCCAGTACATGGAACCCTTAAGTACACCCACGAATGATTTGACATTCCAAGCCGGCTCCGAGGAGACCGTTTGGAAAAGCATGTTTAAACCTGCTGATTCCCGAAAAAATTCATTCCTGCAGGACCGCCTGTTTTGTGGATTTTGTGGAAAAGGCATATTCTGCAGGAAATATTCCCGTTTAACCTGTGGATAAGTCTGTGGATGATGTGGATAAAACGAACATTTATTCCCGACAAAATGACAGAAGGAACGCCATCGACTGCAAAAAATTTGTCGCAGACGAAATAGAAAAGTCGTAATGGTGGTTTGATGGGGGATTTTTGTACCGTATTTGAAGGGTATTTCGAAAAGTTTTCCACAGATTTGGCGTATTCAGGATTTCACGAACCAGCAATGCTGTAACGGTGAACCCGTATGATAAAGCCATCGATTATCATTCATACTGACTTGCATTATACATCTGGTAATATTGCAATACTCTTTTCACATAGCTTTCAGCCTCGGGCGGCACGCCGCCATGTTTAATCACAGTGTTGGGGCCCTTGTTATAAGCAGCAAGCGCCTTTTCAACATCCCCATCAAACCTGACGAGCTGGTCCCGGTAATACTCGGTTCCTCCCCGAATATTCTGTTCAATGTTGTAGGGATCATCAACCGAAAGCCACTCGGCCGTAAACGGCATCAGCTGCATCAGCCCCATAGCCCCGGAGATGGACAGTGAATAGGGCTGAAAGGAGGATTCCAGTTTGATGATTGACCGGATCATATTTTCATCAATGCCATATTTCTCGGAAGCGCTGGCGATGGCAGCGTTAATCCGCGGCATTAAGGTCGAAACCTGGTCTGATGAAAGCCGGGGAAAATCCGCCTCCAGGCTTCCGGGATAAGAGGGTGTCAATGTTCTCTTCGTATAGGGCGTAACAGATGTGTCAAGCGTAAGGGTACGGTTCGCCGTTTCTTCAGCCTTTGCCAGCTCACTGCTGAAAGAAGCCTGATTCACACTGCCCTTTATTTGCAGAGGAAGTCTTGCCTGTATTTCAGTTATTTTGTTTTGTAAAATGTCCGCTATTCGAAATTTCAGCGTCATCCCTCCAGTCCTGCTGTATTCGCCGGGAAAATGCCTTCTTCCTATCCAGTATATCGGAATTTTGGCCAAAATGCAAAAGTGCCTGGGGTATTCATTGACACCGCAATCAACCATAGTTACAATAGATGTGATGAGCGAAGGGGAAAGCTGTGCTTTCTCCGATTATTCAGGCTGCTGTATGAACGGCAGCCTCAGAGGTGAGTTTATGAACTTGGAAAATGAAAAGAACCCCAATCCTGAAGAATCCAGGCCAGTGTTCCCGAAAAGGGCGGTTGTTACCGCAGGAATGCCCTATGGCAACAAGGAGCTTCATTTCGGCCATATCGGAGGCATGTTTGTGCATGCGGATGTGTTTGCCCGCTTTCTGAGGGATCGTATCGGGAAAGAAAATGTTTTGTTTATTTCAGGAACAGACTGTTATGGTTCTCCCATTGTCGCGAATTATATGCAGCTGGTTCGGGATGGAAAATTCTCGGGCACTATCGAAGAGTTTGTCACGAAAAATCATCAAAAGCAAAAAGAGGTTCTGGATGCTTACCAGATCGAAATAGATTTATTTGCAGCATCAGGTTTGGGACGGGCCGCTGAAATACACCGGCAGGTTTCCGAAGAAGTGATTCAAAAACTTTATGAGAGTGGTCATCTGATTAAAATGACCACATCCCAGTTTTATGACAGCGAGCACGAAGTGTTCCTGAACGGACGGCAGGTCGTCGGGCAATGCCCCATAGAAGGCTGTGCCTCGGATAAGGGCTATGCCGATGAATGTGCCTTGGGGCACCAATATCAGCCCATCGATCTGATTAACCCCCGCAGCGTCCTTTCGGGTAAAAAACCGGAGATGCGGGATGTTGTGAACTGGTATGTGGATTTGGAAAAATTCTATCCGCTGTTAAAGCAGTGGGTGGAATCACTGAAGGATAAAGCCAATTCACGGCCTTTCATGATCAAAAGCATCGAGGAATTTTTAGAGCCTCCGGTGATTTATATCAAGCGGGAATTCATTGAACAGGTCAAATCCTTTGAAGACCTGCTTCCGCCTCATACCCTCACCGACGACGAAAAAAAATCCTCCGAAAAGATGACCTTTCACAGCCTTGAGGAAAGAGAAAAAGCCTGCGGCATCCTTTCCGAACGCGGGGTACGCTTCCGCACCGGTAAAACCCTTGTACCCTTCCGGCTTACCGGAAACGTTGAATGGGGAGTACCGGCGCCTGCCCTTGAAGGCGCTGCAGGCCTGACCATCTGGGTATGGCCTGAATCCCTGTGGGCTCCTGTTTCTTTTACCAAAACAGCGTTGGAAATGAAAGACGGGGGCGACTGGAAAGACTGGTGGTGTTCCTCCGATACCAAGGTTTATCAGTTTATCGGCCAGGACAATGTATATTTCTATGGGCCGGCGGAAATGGCCATGTTTATGGGTCTTCAGGGCGAGAATCCCGCTTTCCCGCCACAGGAAGGCCAAATGCAGATTCCGGAGCTGATCGTGAACAACCATATTCTTTTCCTGAATAAAAAAGCCAGCTCCAGCGGTGAGATTAAGCCTCCGATGGCGGGCGATTTACTGGAATATTACATGCCCGAGCAGCTGAGGGCACATTTTCTAAGCCTTGGCTTGAGTATCCGCAGCGTCAGCTTCCAGCCGAAACCGTTAAACCCGAAAGCCAATGAAACCGACAGCGATCCGGCACTGAAGGAAGGTAACCTTTTAACAAATGTGTTAAACCGGGCGGTACGTTCCTGCTTTTATACCTCACAGAAATATTATGATGGTGAGATCCCGCATGGCCAGGTATCCGAAGAGATCCTTCAGGAATCCCGGAAAACCGTTCTGGAAGTGGAAAAGCTCTTATACCGGTATGAATTCCATCTTGTGATGAATGCACTGGACATCTACATCCGTAACTTAAACAAGTACTGGGTAAAATATATCCGCCAGGCCGAAGAAGAAAACAATGACGCGCTGCGCAGGCAGGTCTTGATCGACTGCTTCCATATGGTGCGCACCGCAGCGGTGTTAGTGCATCCCATCGCACCCGAAGGTACCGAAATGATCCGTGATTTTATGAACATGGACGAAAGCTTCTGGAGCTGGGATAAAATCTTCGAGCCGGTATATGCGTTCATGCAGCCCGGCCACAAGCTGAAGTTCCTGGAAGCCCGCGTGGACTTCTTCAAAAAACATCCCAGCCAGTTCTAAAAACAAAGGTTCCCTGTTACAAACCGGGGAACCTTTTCCTTTTCAGCATGAATAGTTATGGGCAGAGGGGTATCCAGATTTCCATACGAGAGAAATATTAAAAAAGATGTATTGAAATTAGAAACAATGTCAATACTGAATTCATGATTAACATTCGTGAACACAGTCAAATCCGGGAATTTTCCGGTGCGATGAAGCGGTCAAAGTGTTGCGGTGCAAAGCCGGGGTGTGAAGAGGTGATTTCAGTGAGTATGGCATTGAAAAAAATAAAAGGGATGAATAAAGCAGGCAAATGGATGCTGGCCATCCTGTATTCTTTGATTTTTCTTGTTTTGCTATTCTGCTTTTATGCAGAAAAGGTAAATCAGGATCTTTCGGACAGCATGATTCGCCTGCACATTGTGGCCAACAGTAACAGTGATGCCGATCAAGCGCTGAAATACCGTGTGCGGGACGCGGTCATCACTTATATGACCGAACGCATGGACAGTCTTCAGACGAAGGAAACTGCGGGAGCTTATGTGAATGATCATATCGGAGAGCTGGAAACAGTTGCAAACGCGGTAATTGCCAGAGAAGGCTACAGTAATTTGGCCAGGGTTTCCTTTGGAAAATATCCTTTTCCGACCAAGCGGTATGAAAACGTTATCCTACCTGCAGGTTTTTATGATGCGGTGAAGGTTGAAATCGGTCAGGCCGAAGGAGAAAACTGGTGGTGCGTAATGTTTCCGCCGCTGTGCTTCGTGGACGATACAAAAGGGGAAATGAACGAGGAATATATGGATGTACTGAAGGATGAATTGTCTTCAGAAGAAATGGACATCATCCTGGCGTCCGATTCCGAAGGGGAAATACCCGTTGAAATCAAGTTCAAGATCGTGGAAATATTCCAGGATTCAAAAATTAAACTGGCCGGGCTTTTCCGGGGAATCATCCGATTCAACTGAAATGAAGCCGAAACAACAAACCGGGGTAACGTTCATTGCGTACCCCGGTTTTTCTGTGCGCTTCTACTTGCATCAGCATCCGATTTATAATATACTCTTTATTATACGGAATTATTACCAGATAATAGATTCTGCTAATGATTACTGTTAATAGAAAAAGGGGTGCTGGATATGAACTATTTCCTAACGGAAGAACAGCAGATGATAAAGGAGCTGGCTGCCAGAATAGCCGATGAAAAGATTGCCCCGGTGGCGATAGAGTATGACCAGGAAGGGAAGTTTCCGCATGATATCATGAAATACCTGGCACAATCCGATCTCTGCGGTGTTTATATTGAAGAGAAATATGGAGGCCTTGGGGGCGGCGTATTTGAAATGGCCCTTGTGGTGGAGGAACTAAGCCGGGCCTGCGGCGGCATTGCACTTGCTTTTGCCGGTACGGGGCTGGGAACCTTCCCGATCATTCTGTTTGGCAACGATGCACAAAAAGAAAAATACCTTCCCGATATCGCCAGCGGCCAAAAGCTGGCTGCATTTGGGCTTACCGAGGCAGATGCCGGCAGCGACGCAGCAGGTATCCGCACAACGGCAGTGCTCGATGGGGACAGTTATGTTCTGAACGGGACGAAACAATGGATCACAAACGGCGGCGAGGCCGACATCTATACCGTTGTTGCCTGCACAAACCGTGAAAAGGGGGCAAGAGGCTTCTCTGCCTTTATCGTGGAAAAGGGAACGCCCGGTTTCTCCTTTGGCAAAAAGGAAGACAAGATGGGCATCCGTGCCTCCTGCACCCGTGAACTGGTCTTTGAAGACTGCAGAATTCCGAAAGAAAACCTTCTATCCAGGGAAGGCATGGGCTTTATCGTAGCCATGAAAACGCTGGACAGAACCCGCCCCGGCGTTGCAGCACAGGCCTTGGGTATTGCTACCGGCGCATTCAATGCCGCGCTGAAATATTCCCGTGAAAGGGTACAGTTCGGTCAGACAATTTCGTCGTTCCAGGCCGTTCAGCATATGCTGGCCGACATGGCCATTCAAATCGAGGCGGCAAGATGCCTCGTATATCAGACCTGCAAGCATGTGGACAGCGGAGCGAAGGACATTTCCAAAGAATCGGCAATGGCCAAGGTCATGGCTTCCGACACGGCCATGAAGGTGACGATCGACGCGGTTCAGGTCATGGGCGGCTATGGCTATATGAAGGAATATCCCGTTGAGAAAATGATGCGCGATGCGAAGATCACCCAGATCTATGAAGGCACCAATCAGATTCAAAGAAACGTCATCGCCCTTGAACTGATCAAACAGGCTTCGCAGACGAAGTAACCGCAATGGAGGAATGAGGCACTTGAACATTATCGTATGTGTGAAACAGGTTCCCGGAACCAATGAAGTAAAAATAAACAAGGAAACCAATACCATCATCCGCGAAGGCGTCGAAGCCATCATCAATCCTTTCGATGAATATGCCATAGAGGAAGGTGTACGGATTAAGGAAAAGATGGGCGGAAACGTGACCGTAATCAGCATGGGGATACCAAAAGTAGCCGACCTGCTGCGCGAGACCGTGGCCATGGGTGTGGATAATGCTGTTTTATTAAGCGACAGGGCTTTTGCCGGTGCAGACAGCCTTGCCACGTCCTATGCGTTGTCCATGGGTATTAAGAAAATCGGAGCCTATGATCTGATCATCTGCGGCAAGCAGGCAACCGACGGGGATACGGCACAGGTAGGGCCAAGCCTTGCTGAAAAGCTCGGAATTCCGCATACCACCTATGTGCGAAAAATCGAAGAAATCACCGAAAGCTCCATCCGGTGCCAGCGTATGACCGAGGACGGGTATGAAGTGATTGAAATGCCCCTCCCGGCAGTGATTACGGTTGTGAAGGAAATCAATGAACCCAGGCTTCCATCCATGAAGGGAAAGCTGAAAGCCAAAAAAACCGAAGTGACGGTGTATACCGCCGACGATATCGGCGCCGATAAAAACCTTTGCGGGTTGAAGGGTTCACCCACGCAGGTGGTGAAGACCTTTGTGCCGGTTCATGAGATCAATGCCGAAATGATGGACGGAACCCCTCGGGAGCAGGCCCAAAAGCTTGCAGACAAATTGCTGAACATGCAGTTCATGACCGGCAAGTAAGATCTGCTGCAAGAATGCCAGAGGTTCTTTTGTGGGGCTTCACCAACTGGCTGTATCTTACTTTCACGAAACGCACGGTTCTCAAAAATGCGGCAGACAATCCACCACGGATTTTAACGGAGGTTACAACCATGTCTCAAATTAAAATCATTATAGAAAAGTGTATAGGATGCAAGCTTTGCGCAGGAGCCTGTCCTTTCGGTGCGATCAGGGTGACCGAAAGAAAAGCGTACATACAGGAAAATTGCACCTTATGCGGAGCCTGTGTTTCATCATGCAAATTTAACGCTATTGACTTTCAAAAGGATGAAGCCGAAGAAACTTCTGACCTTTCATCCTGTAAAGGCGTATGGGTATTCGGAGAACAAAGGAATGGTATTGTTTCATCGGTTGCGGCAGAACTGCTCGGCGAAGGCCGTAAGCTTGCCGACACCCTTTCAGTGCCCCTTTCCGCTGTCCTGATCGGATCCGGTGTGGAGGAGCAAGCCCAAACCCTGATAGCCCAAGGAGCTGATCAGGTATATCTGGTTGAGCATGAGTCTCTGAAAAATTATCATGACGAATCCTACAGCGATATCTTCGTTCAGCTGGTAAAAAAGTTCAAACCTGAAATTGTCCTGTTGGGAGCAACTACATTTGGCCGCTCGCTGGCGCCAAGGGTTGCTT
>JAEZBW010000383.1 GCA_023426765.1 Bacillota bacterium | reverse complement strand
GTAGACAACATCGTAATATGGTGCTGCTCTACCTATTTTTTATGCAACCTGATTTCAAAGGCTGTTCGTCCTACAGTTTTATTGCTTTTGTAGCGATCGCAGAATCGATATAATTGTCTAAAGCTGTACCGCCCTTGTCTTCATAAAACCCGGCAATTAAAAACCCGGCATCAATTTGTCCCTGAATTTGGTCATGAAGGGTATGCCCGAATACTACACCGTCATCAGATGATAGTTCCATAAACTCCTCTTCGGAGATACTGGTCAGGTCGGAATAGGGAATCGTATGCCGGACGACAAATTCTCCATTATTCAGTGATTTCAAATCAAAAATATACTCAATGGGATTTCCGAACCCTGACAGCAGAGATCCTCCTTTTTTCAGAACTCTATATGCTTCCTTCCATACCGGTAAGACGGTATCCACAAATCCGTTTGACCAGGGGTGAACGATAAGATCAAAGGTTTCATCCTCAAATACAGACAAATCCTTCATATCTCCCTGTACGGTTTTTGTTTTCAGATCGTCCCTTTGTGCAACAATTTCATCCAGCCGGAGTTGCTGAATACTGTTATCAAACACTGTAACATCAGCACCGGCAGCCGAAAGGACAGGTCCTTGCTGCCCGCCGCCGGATGCAAGGCATAATACTTTTTTCCCTTCTAACGATTCAGGAAACCAATTCCTCGGAACAGGTTTGATGGGAGTTAAGACGATATCCCACCTGCCCTTTTTTGCATCCTGTATGACTTCACGACTGACTGGTGTTGACCAAACATGACCTTTATCTGCTTTTTTATCCCATGCTTCGCGGTTGAATTTTACATAATCCATTTCCGTTCTCCTTTGTCGTTTATCCTGTAGTTCCATTATCAGGTATTATCGGTTATATGTCAACGTAATCAGTCGATAAGAACCTTGTAACGGGCTGGTCGCAAGCTTCGCTTGGCTGGTCGTAAGCTTCGCTTACTGTTCGCCCATGCATCCCGGCTGCTCGCCCATGCAGCCTGGTGTGATGCATTTGCAAGCAAATGCTTCTGTTGTTATAATAAGATAAATGCAGTAAAAACGTATTGTTAAATATTGCCGGAGATATTAGGTGACCAGGGAAAATATAGCCTCCAGGAGGAGCATATGCTGATTATTAACGCAAATATTATGACTATGGCACAGGATAAGAAAAAAAATAAAAAGAACCAAACCAATCTGGGTTATCTTCTGATAGGTCAGGGAAAGATTCAGGACATCGGGCCCATGACCAAATGCCCCGAGGACAACGATGTGATCGATGCAAATGGCAGAACCGTCATGCCCGGTCTGGTGGATTGCCACACACATATTGGAATCATGGAGGACTCACTGGGCTTTGAGGGAGATGACGCCAACGAACTGACAGATCCGGTCACTCCGCATCTGCGGGCTATTGATGGGATCAATCATGCAGACCGTTCCTTTGAAGAGGCCAGGCAGTGGGGTGTAACAACGGTTGTCAGCGGGCCGGGCAGCGGGAATGTGATTTGCGGCCAGTTCGCTGCGCTGAAAACCTTTGGCCGCTGCGTGGATGAAATGCTGATCAAACAGCCGTGCGCTATGAAGATTGCTTTCGGTGAGAATCCCAAGACCGTATACCATGAGAAAAACCATACGCCGAGCACAAGAATGGCGACCGCTGCCATACTGCGGGAGCAGCTGTTCAAGGCGAAGGAGTATATGGAAGCCTGGGAGGATTATCATAAGGACAGTGAAGAAAATGACAAGCCCGAATACGATATCCGGCTGGAAGCCCTGATCCCTGTCCTGAAGCGGGAATTAATCGTGAAGATACATGCCCACCGGGCGGATGATATCCTGACGGCGATCCGGATAGCAAAAGAATTTAACCTGCGCTATACCATTGATCACTGCACTGAGGGGTACCTGATCGCCGATATTCTGAAAGAACAGAATGTCCGCGTTATCCTTGGCCCGTTACTGACAGACCGGTCAAAAATAGAATTGAAAAACCAGAATATTGAGGCTCCGGGAATTCTTGCAAAACAGGGTGTGCCGGTAGCGATCATGACCGATCATCCCTGTGTGCCTCAGCAGTATCTGCTGCTTTGTGCAGGGGTGGCTATTCGGGAAGGCATGCCGGAAGAGGATGCCCTGCGTGCAATCACCATTAATGCCGCACAGGCGGCAGGCATTGAAGAACGGGTGGGCAGCCTGGAGGTTGGCAAGGATGCGGACATCGTCGTATTCAGCGGTCACCCCTTTGATTACAGGACAAAAGTGGATATGACCATCATCAATGGAAAGGTTGTTTATCTCAGAAAATAAACGGAGGAAAGGAGTACCGCTCATGAATTTTCTGAACAGGATCATCCGGGTTTACCAGCGCAAAATCGACACTGTTTTCTTTGAGTTGAATGAGAGCTCGGAACCGGGAGGAGTTGTATTCCTTGGGGATTCGATCACCGATTTTTTCCGCATCAATGAATACTTTCACGGCGTTTACGTCATTAACCGGGGCATCAGCGGAGATACGACCGACGGCGTTCTTTTCCGTCTGCCCGAAAGCGTTTATCAGCTGCACCCGGCAAAAGTATTTCTGATGATAGGCACCAATGATCTTGGGGAAAACAAGTCCGAGCAGGATATCGTACATAACATCGGCCAAATCATCGCTGCAATCCGGGCAAACTGCCCTGAAGCGAAGATTTATCTGGAGTCGATTTATCCGGTATCCAAAATCAGGCACATCAAAGTCAGAAGGGTTATCGTCGGAAAGCGGACCAATGAGAAAATATGCCGTATCAATGAAAAACTGGAACGGCTGGCACAGGAAAATGATATCCCCTATATCGATGTATACAGCCATCTGGTTGATGAAACCGGAAACATCCGCCTTGAATACACCGTTGAGGGCCTGCACCTGACGGCACAGGGCTACCGCGCTGTCGCCGAAGTTCTAAAGCCTTACGTATTGGAATGAACCTCCCCCACTTAATTGTTCCACAATTTAAGATGGAATCTTCTTGTTTGGTGTGATAAAGAGAACAAGAGCTGTATCCCAATCGCATTCGTACCGCTTCACCTAAGGCTGAAGCTGCGTTGCCGTTGAAATAAGCTGAAAACAGCAATAAAGCCCTCTGTCCGGTGGACAAAGGGCTTTATTCTAAGGATTTGACCATTTGTTACTGTAAACGATTCTCATGACCTGGTTGTCTTTTCCTAACTTTGAACAGTGACCTCCCGGGTTAGCAGGCGGACAATTTCTTCGTTTTTCATGATCTCGTCGATATTCTGTATTCCAAGTTCCTTCAAAATTCTCATCACATTCAGGTTATCGAAGGGCGTCATGATCAGGGAATCCTCTGCAAACTCATTGACAATGCGGGTGGCCCTTTCCACGTCCAGATTCGTTCTGGGCCCTCCTACGCAGCCCCCCTTGCAGCCCATGCCTTCTATGAAGTTGGCGTCGGTCTGGTCGTTTTGCGACAGCGCTTCCAGAATTTTTTTACAATCGGCCACACCATCCACTTTCTTTGCTCTGAGCTTGATGACGCGGCTTGGTTCAAGCCGGTTCACCACCGTTTTAACCGAAAAGCTGACTCCGCCGGTTCTGGCATAGAACCTTCCGCCAAGGGAGGCCTGATCCTTATCGTCTCCGGGAAGGGCGGCAGGATTGATGCCCAGCGCTTCAAAGATTTCTTTCAGCTCACGGAAATTGATCACATAATCGATAGCGCCTGCCAGCTCCGTTTCCTTCACCTCGGCCTTTTTGGCAATACACGGTGCAAAAAAGACCACACGTGCGTTCGGATACAGCTTCTTTAAAATTCTTCCCGAAGCGATCATCGGGGATACCGAAGGAGACATGTGCTTGTACAGCTCATGATAGTTTTTCTTCGTCATGTTGAACCATACCGGGCAGCAGCAGCTTGTCAGGAAAAAATCATCGGTATTCTTCACCAGATGATTGAACTCATAGGCTTCCTTGATCGTCAGAACATCTGCGAACATCGCTACTTCGATCATATCTGTAAAGCCCATCCACTTAAAGGCTGTCCGAAGCTGTCCCATGGTAACATCCTCACCGAGCTGACCGGCAATGGCCGGAGCTACCGCAGCATATACGGGGCTTGTGGCATCCTTCAGAAGATCTATCACAGGAATGAATTCGATTTTATCGGCCAGAGCACCAAAATCACAGCTGGTCACACAGTTCCCGCAGGTCAGGCATTTCCCGTCGACAATTACCGGACCGGTGGTTCTGCTGTATAAATGGGCTTCATATTTGCAGGAATCCCTGCACTTTTTTTCATGATCGCAGAATTCACAGGGACCTTCTATTTTTGCGATCACCGGAAGGTGAATCTCCCGGGAGTTCCTCACAAGATCGATTTCATCATGAAAGTCCTCTCCCGTTCTGGGGTCAAGGCCCATTGCAACCCGGATATGATCCTTCACAAAGGGCATATCCTCCTCGAGGAACCCGTGCTTTTCACGAATTTCATCCGCAAGACTGTTTAAATCCGATGAGTCATTCAGCTTGCCGTTCCAATACCTTTTAACCAGCTCCCCAAAGATAACCATCCTTTTTTCCTGAAAGTTTTCAAACCTGCTTGCCATAGAATCCTCCTTACCTGTATTCGGGGTATGAGCAAAATCATGTTCGGCTTCACAACAACTATTAGAGCATGTGCCAGAGCGCCTGCTGCACGGAGGGAAAACTTCCCCCGCCGGTATTTCATCATAAAAAGAAAAAGGGATCGTAAATTATACGATACCCTCTTTCATTCAATAATAACAATGATGCTGTTGAAAATTACATTTCAGGACGGAACCAGGCGTTTCCGGTAAAACCAAAGGAAGTTTAATAGGTTTCACTGAATACTTCAAAATAGTCCTTGGGATGTACGCATGCCGGGCACTTTTCAGGTGCTCCGTAGCCTTCATGAACATAACCGCAGTTTGTGCATTTCCACAGAACCTTTTCATCCTTTTTGAAAACCTTGTCATTGGCGACGTTCTCAGCAAGCTTGTTATATCTGATCTCATGCCTCTTCTCTGCAAGAGCAATCATTCTCCAGGCTGCGGCAATCTCGGGGAACCCTTCTTCCTCCGCCACTTTTGCAAAAGCGGGATATAAGTCGGTCCACTCCTCATTTTCTCCACTGGCGGCGGCTTTCAGGTTGTCCAGAGTGTTTCCCTGAGCTACGGGGTAATCGGCTGTGATCTGAATGGTCGCCGGCAGTTCCCCTGCCAGGCCCTCGAGCAGGAACTTGTAAAAGCGCTTTGCATGTTCCTTTTCATTGTCGGCGGTTTCAATAAAAATGTTCTTAATTTGTTTGAAGCCTTCCTTGTCAGCCACTGAAGCATAGTACGTGTAGCGGTTGCGTGCCTGAGATTCCCCGGCAAAAGCTTTTAACAAATTTTCCGCTGTCTTCGTTCCTTTTAAAGATTTCATTGACTTACCTCCTGTTATTCCTGATTAAGGCAATCCGGACAGATGCCTTTAAAATATACAAACCGACCGGTTACTTTGTAACCATTTAGTTCCGTAATTCCCCAATCTGCCACCTCGATGGGAAAATCAACAATCTTTCCGCAGCCGGTGCATTTAAAATGGCCATGATCCATAACCGTTGCGTCATACCTTGTTTCGTTGCTGCTGATGTTGATGGGAATGACAACACCTTCCTCTACGAATAGATTCAGGGTGTTATAGATGGTTGTACGGGAGAGGGTTGGCATCTCCTTCACCAGTACCTCGTAGATCTCTTCTGCTGTGGGATGGTTTCTGTATTCCACGAGGTATTCGAGAACCCTTAGCCGCGGATAGGAAGGTTTCACTCCCTTTTCATCCAGATACTCCTTGATGGTGTTGATGTTAATCATGGTACAGTCCTCTTTTCTTTGGTCAGGCAGCATGAGAATTCTGTCGGCAGAAACATATGTAATAATTTTATCTTTGTAATAATTACATTTATTATATTGGACATCTTTTCATTTGTCAACACAAAAGTCTTATCCTTTTTTGAAGACAGCTGCGAATTTGTTACTGTTCACAGGTAGCACCGTGAAACTATCCGCGCTCATTTTCATGACAATATCATATTAGCACTAATGACAATGGGTGACAATGTTCGATAAATATTATAGAATATTGCCCATAACAGAATATTTTGAGAAAAAAATCTTTCTTTGTCGAAGTACGGAGGCTGGTAATGATTAAAAGGGTGAAAATATGCCTGACAGGTCTCATATCTGTGCTTTTCCTGATCCTCATGCAGTTTACGCCTCTCATAACCCATGCTTTGGAGGATGGAGCGAAATCGGTTCTGATACTCAATTCGTACCATCAGGGTTTCACATGGACCAGGGAAGAGACCGAGGGAGCAGTTTCCGTACTGCTCGGCAACGGAGATTACATATCCGTCCATGTGGAGTATATGGATTGGAAGAATTACTCCACACAGGAAAATCTCGATTTCCTTTATGCGTATTACCGCTACAAGTATGAAAGCAAAAAAATTGACCTGATCATCACCACCGACGATATGGCTCTGGATTTTGCACTGAAACACAGGGATGAGCTGTTTTCGGCTGCTCCGGTGGTTTTCGCCGGGGTCAACCAGGAAGGTGTCGATACACTCACAAAAGGACATACCAATATAACCGGCATTCTTGAGCCGGTTATCCCCGATGATGCCATTGATCTGGCCATGCGGACAAACCCCGATTTGAAAACCATCTATCTTGTCTATGACAACACCGAAAGCGCTCAGTCCACAGCCCGTCTGGCAATTGATTCCATTCAGAAGGTCAATGAAGGAATTGAAATTTTTCACCTCAACAACCTTACCTATGTGGAGATCCTGGAACAATTGAAAAGTGTAAAGACCAACAGCATTGTTTATATCCTTTCGCACTATGTTGACCGTGAAGGAAACACGATGGAATTTGATGAATTCTGTGAACAGGCCAATTCCGTTAGTCCCGTGCCGGTCTTCCACCTGTATGATTTTACCGTAGGCCGGGGTTCGGTCGGAGGCAGCATGCTCAGCGGCAGGCTGCAGGGTGAAAATGCCGCCCGGGTAGCCCTGAGGATACTGCAGGGAGAAAAGCCCGGGGATATTCCTGTTTCAGACGATAATACCATACGCCGCCTGTATGATTACAACATCCTGAAAGCCCACAATATCCCCATGGATAGAATCCCGCAGGACAGTGAAATCATCAATCTTCCGTTCTCCTTCATTAAAACCTACCAGCGGGAGGTCACCGTCGCTTCGGTTGTTTTTATACTGCTTGTCGCTTTCATCACGCTTTTAATCTATTACATTCTTCATCAGAAACGCACCGAAAAAACCCTGAAGGAAAACCATGAAGAACTGACGCAATTAAACGAAGAGCTTACTGCGGCCGAAGAAGAGCTGAAGGATCAAAACTGGCAGCTTCAGCAAAGCAGAAACGAACTGACCCAGCTTGCCTATCATGATTACCTGACAAACCTGCCGAACCGTCTGTCGCTGAAGGACTACCTCGATCAGGCGCTCATGACGGCGGGCAAGTCACAGTATACCCTCTTCTTTATCGACACCGACAACTTCAAATATATCAATGACTCTCTGGGCCATTCAACGGGAGATCAGCTTCTGGTGATGATTGGAAACCGGCTGAAGCAGAATATTACAGGGAATGGTACGCTGTTCCGTTTCGGCGGCGATGAATTTATTATTATCATGCAGGATATGACCGAAGCCGAATTGAAGGCACAGGCAGATGCATTGATCAATGCCTTCCGGAAGCCCTTTGAATTGAATTTCAGCATCCTGCACATCTCCATCAGCATCGGTATTACGACATACCCCGAAGCCGGTACCGGAGCGGATGATCTGATCCGCAGCGGGGACATCGCAATGTATCATGCAAAAGCACGCGGGAAGGGACAGTACGCCCTGTTTACGCAGCATATGGATTACATCATCCGGGAAAGGCTTTCCATTGAAAATCATATGCGAACCGCACTGGAGCACCATGAATTCCTGCTGTATTACCAGCCGCAGGTTGAAATTACCACCGGAGCCATCTGCGGGTTTGAGGCCCTCATCCGCTGGGCAAGCCCTGAAATGGGCTTTGTAATGCCCAATTCCTTCATTCCGGTTGCAGAAGAGACCCAGCTGATCATTCCCATTGGAAGATGGGTTCTTCAGGAAGCCTGTTCCTTTGCGAAAGCTCTCCAAACCCGATGCGGCAAGCCCTATATGATATCTGTCAACGTTTCCATATTGCAGCTGCTGCAGGCAGATTTTGCGGATATGGTTATGGATACGCTGAATACGCTGGATTTGAAGCCTGAGACGCTCGAGCTGGAAATCACCGAATCCATCCTGATGGAATCCTACGAAATGATTGAAGCCGTCATCCAAAAGCTTCGGAACAATGGGGTGCGCTTTGCATTGGACGACTTTGGGAAGGGTTATTCCTCACTGACCTATTTAAAGAATCTCCCCATCAATACCCTGAAAATAGACAAACTGTTTATGAATGAAAATGTACCCGACGTAAACGAGGAGTCCATCACTGGTTCCATTATCGCGATGGGGCTTCAGCTTGGTCTTTCGGTCGTCGCTGAAGGCGTGGAATTATCCGAGCAGCTGAATTACCTGACGAAACATAAATGCAGCAAGTATCAGGGCTATCTTTTCAGCAGGCCCGTGCCCGAAGAAGATGCAATGCATATGGTGCAGGAAAGCACCTGAGAAAGTGTAAATGTTACTGTTCACGGGTAGTACCTGGAAACCATCCGCGGGGCCCGTTCGTGAAACACGAGCCGGCTGTTATAACCTGTTTGCCAGTTTGCACCGAATCCTGTATAATAAGGATAACCTGAAGAATATACTGGAAAAAGCGATTCGGAGCTGCACATGAGGAAACGAACATTTCTTGTCCTGATTTTGGCAGGGCTTTTATCCATATCACCGGTTTCATGTAAAAACATGACCAGGGAAATTGTGACAGAACAAGAGGAAACGAAGGAGGAACAAAAGATTACCCTTCGTTTCATCTCCAGCTGGGGCGGGGTGGATTCCAGGGCCGAAACCCTTCAGGAGCTGCTGGATCAATTCATGCTGGTCAATAAAAATATCGAGGTCATCAATGAATCCCTGTTCGGGGAAGATTTTCTGCCTAAAATCAAGACCGATTTTGCATCGGGGAATGATCCGGATGTTTTCGGGCTATGGCCGGGTTCCGACATCCGTGCGCTGATCCGGGCAGGCCGTGTTGCCGACATAACGGAACTGATGGATGAAAACCCCACCTGGAAGGGTACCTTCAAGGGCAGCATGCTTGAATACACGACCTATGAAGGAAAGATATACGGCCTTCCGGTAGAGACCATCTTTGAAGCCCTGTTCATTAATCGCGATCTGTTCAATAAATATATCATCCGGGTTCCGGAGACCTATGAAGAGCTGAAGAAGGCGATTGTCGCCTTCAGAAGCGTCGGAATAGACCCTATCGCTTATAACTCTTTTGCAGAGGGAACGTATCTTTATCAGAATATGGTTGCGCTGCTGGCCGGAAAAGAAATTGCCGAGAATCCGTCCCATCCGGAGTTCGGAAAATACTATAAAAAAGCGTTGGAATATATGCTGGAACTATACAAAATGGAGGCATTCCCGAAAGACGCCTTTACGATGACAAACCGGGAGAGGAACACCCTGTTCCAGGAAAAAAAGGCGGCGATGATCGTCCAGGGCTCCTGGTTCATCGGCTATTACGACAGGAAGGATGAGTCGGTCGACATTGTCTATTTCCCAACCTTCCCAGACGGAAACGCTCCGCCGAAAACCATGGTATACGGGCTTGGAAACGGCTGTTTTCACATCAGCTCGGCAGCATACGGTGATCCGGTAAAGCAGAAGGCCGCCGTCAAGCTGCTGAAATTTCTGACGGCGAAGGAAACCGCTTCGGTTTTCGCTCAAAACACCGGAATGCTCAGCAGCGTAGATATCCGGGAGTTCAGAATTGATTACAACCAGCTGACCCGCAAAGGCCAGCTGCTGCTTAATGGCGCAAGGCAATTCATCGCTCCTCTCGACAGCTTTGTGGATCGAACTGTTTGGGAAGAAGTGATTGTCGACGGCATGCCTTATGTGCTTGAAGGCAAATGGGGAATTGATGAGCTTTGGGACAAAGCGGTTAATGCGGGGTTGAACTGAATTGGTTTTAATGGGGAAAATCATAAAATTCTACAGGGATCTGTCCATCCGGAAGAAGCTTTTGTTTGCTTTTTATATCCAGATCATCATTCCGATGATCTTTATGGGCTTTTTAAGCTATCGCAATTCCGAGGCGACCATCAAGCGCATTTCCATAAACTACGCCTCCGACATCCTTCAGATGATGGAGCTGCGCCTGACCGATTACATCGGCAATCTGACCGTCATATCCCAGGATCTGCTGTATGACAAGGGAATCTATTCGGCCCTGACACAAAAAAACGCCGAGGATCCCCTGGTGAGTTATGAAAATGAGAGCGGAATCAGCAACACCATTAAAAAAATCATCCTTTCAAGGCCTGAAATCCAGTCCATCGCCATCATCAGCAGCGATGGCCGGTTTTACTATTCCGACGACAATGCCCTCCGCGGAGGCATCCGTGAACTGCTGCCCTTCCAGGAGGTATTGGAAAAGGCCAGAGGGTATGGCGGCAAGGTCTGCTGGTACATGAACAGCCAGGAAGGTGTGGTGAAGAATATTTTTCTTGCCCGCGTCATTTATCATCAGGATACCTTTCAGGAAATTGGCCTTCAGGTGATTCTCGTCCGGAAGGATTTCATCGAAACAGTGTATCAGGGGCTTACCAAAAGCATGCAGAACATTGTCATCCTTTCGGAGGAGCATGAGATTATCGCTTCAAGGAACGCGGAAGAAGGAGTATTACCGGATATTGCTTCTTTCGGAAGCCTTGAGAAGGAGAAGGATTCCAGAATCGACAAGGCCCTGGACGCGATGATTTCCCATACGACCGTGCAAGGCGCCGGCTGGAAGGTGATCGCCTATGTGCCGCTTCGCGAGTTGTTCCGCGATGCCTATGCCCTGCGCTGGAACATCATCCTGCTATGCGCCGTTACCGTGGTCATCCTGTCGGTGTTCAACCTGGGGATTGCGATGAGCTTTGTGAACCCCATCAACCGGCTGGTGAAGGGAATGAAAATGGTTCAGAAGGATAACCAGGCGGTGCAGATTGACGATGACCGGCAGGATGAAATGGGCTTTTTGAATAAAACCTTCAATGAGATGTCCAGGGAAATCAACCACCTGGTCACATGGGTCTACCGGGAGCAAATCACCCGAAAGGACGCCGAACTGAAAGCGCTGCAGTCCCAAATCAACCCGCATTTCCTGTTCAATACGCTGGAATCCATCAACTGGATGGCTCGGCTGAACAATGTGCCGGAAATCAGCGAAACCGTCACCGATTTGTCGGATTTGATGGAAGCCAGCATCGGCAGGGATGACAAACTGATCACCGT
>JAEZBW010000372.1 GCA_023426765.1 Bacillota bacterium | reverse complement strand
CGAATATCCAAACCTGTATTTTTCAGGTCCAACCGGCGTAGGTAAAACTTTTCTGTCCAAATGCATCGCGCTGGAAGTATTGAAAAAGGGACATACGGTCTTGTATCTGCCCGCACCGGCCATGTTTGACATCATTTACCGCAGCAAATACCCTGCAGATAAAGCTGATATCAGCAACACCGCCTATGAAGACATTTTGAATGCCGATCTATTGATTATCGATGATTTGGGCACCGAGTCTCCAAGCGCTGCAAAATATACCGAGCTTTTAACCCTGCTGGATTACCGCAGTGCCAAAAATACAAAGCTGCGGTGTAAGACAATCATCTCCACAAACCTCGACCCACAGGATCTGCACAAGGTTTATTCAGAGCGTGTGGTTTCCCGCATTCTCGGTGAGTTTGAACTCCTTGTTCTTTTCGGGGATGATATCCGCCTGATCAAACGTTTTCAAAAAAGCATGGTCGATTAATATCATGAACTGTGAATTAAAATAAAAGCATATCCCGCGGATGTTTTTCCGATTCTGCCCGTGAACAGTAACAGAAAATCAGGCAATTGTTAACCTTTTTACTATAAGGGTTGACAATTGCCTTTTTCCTATTGTATGATCAATTCATTGGCGTTCCCTGAAAGCAACTTTCGATACTAAAGTTAAATCGTCTTTTCAGCCCTGAACGCGAAATGGATAGCATTGATCCTGTAACCAATAAACTTGTTTTTGGAGATGTATGATGCGAAATAGTTATGTGAAGAAGATGGCTCTTGTTGCGCTCTTTTCAGCCTTGATGGTTGTGGGAGCCTTTTTGAAAATACCAAACCCGTTCTTCCCCGTATTTTTCACCTTTCAGGGAGTTTTTTGCGCTTTTGCGGGGCTTCTGCTTGGAGCAAAGCTTGGTGCGGCGGCCGTCGGGCTGTATATCGTCATGGGCCTGGCCGGGCTTCCCGTTTTCTCAGCGCCGGCGGGGCCGCAATATATCTTTAACCCCACCTTCGGGTTCTTGCTGGGGTTTCTGGCAGCTGCCTGGATTATCGGGAAGATCAGTGAAATGAAAACCGAATTTACCGTCGGAAAAGCGTTTATTGCCTCTTTTTCCGGGCTTTTGGCGATTTATACCGCAGGGATTGGCTATATGTTTCTAATTCGCCGCTTTTACAGCGATAACCCAGCAGGCTTGGGCGCCCTTATATCGGGCATGACCCCGTACTTTATCAAAGATTTGATACTTTTTATTCCGGTTGCGGTGATCTCTGTGCAGATCAAAAAAAGAGTTCCCAGACTTATTTGATCCTTATCCAGCCCTTTTCAGATTATTCTTCTCCGGGTCTGCGGGTGATATAGAATACCCTCTCAGTCTGGTCTGATGGTGCATCCTGTGTAAATGCACCATATACGTCCAGCAGTTCCAGACCCGCTTTTTGAAGCAAACGCCTTACTTCTTCAACACTCCATGCCTTTTGCTGCTGCTCTTCCTCCAGACGCCGATAAATATCCTCAGCTTCTCTTACAAAAAAGGTGAGATCGAAGTTACATATTTTCTCTGTTGGCAGATATTCATTTCGCCACAAATAGGTAATGTCATCCCGGATTTCGTAAAACAGATTGTTGCCAAGAACATGCTCCAGCTTGTAGGGTGTGTTCATATCGAAAACAAAAAGACCGCCTGGATTCAGATAATTCCGTACCAGCCGGAAAACCTGCGTCATGTCCGCAGCGTTTAAAAGATAGTTCAGGCTGTCCATCGTACAAAGGATCACATCCATGGTGCCATACAGCTCGAAAGCACGCATATCCTGACAAACCCACAGGGGCGAGATGCCGCATTCCGCAGACTTTTCCATGGCACAGCTGAGCATATCCGGGGACATATCGATGCCCGTCATATCGTAACCGCGCTTTGCCAGCTCCAGCGTCAGGTTTCCCGTACCGCAGGCCATATCCAGCACAAGCTCAGGCTTCATTATACAGAATTTTTGAAACAGGGACTCTATATAGTCAGCCCATTGAGTATATTGAATATCCTGCATCAACAGGTCATATACATACGCAAAGTCACTGTACATTACAACCCCACCTTTTTATCGGGCCGGTACATAAAGGCTTTAAATGGATGTATATAACCTGGGAGCCGGCTTGGAAAGTCGGTTTATTCATATTAAGCACGCATAAAAGTGTGTTCAGAACGCTTTAATGCGAGTTTCCAGCCCTGGAGCCCGGTACTTTTTGAATAAACATATTTCCGAACGGTCTCTGGCGCAGAACTCAGGGCGATTTGGCGCTGTCAGCCAAGTTTTCTCCGCTTTGACAGCATTCCACCAATACGCCCGGTTTCCTTCGCGCTAAGGCTTTTCCATCCGTCTCTCAGCACTTTTTCCAACAAACCCAATTCTTTTGCGATTTCCAGCTTTAGCTTTTCATTCTTTTTTAATGCCATTCCTAACCACCTCAATGCTATTATTGCCAAAAATGGCTGTCATATTCATTCAGGTGTTCAAGAACCAAGGAACCAGCGAGAGGCCCATTTTGTTTAATCCTAAGCCCGCGATCCTGTTTCTGTGATTAAGTTTGGCTAAGGAACCTGGGCCACGCCCAGTGGTTAAATTTTACCAAGGAACCTGTCCCCAGTGGTAAAATTGAGCCAAGGTACCTGGGCCCCGCCCAGTGGTTTACGCCCAGTGGTTTATTTTGCGGCGATCAGCCGGTTGACTTCTTCGATGGCCCGGGCAAGCTGTTTATCTTCACCCTCGGGGATATCTTCCACACTGTAATACTGGTATTTTTCATCATTTGCCACTTCGATGTCGGGTGTGACACCAATTCCGTGAATGGATATCCCCGAAGGCGTATAATATCTGGAAATGGTTACTTTCAGCCCCGCTCCGCCTTCAAGCTCGATCACCTGCTGTACAAGGCCCTTCCCAAAAGTGGTTTTTCCGATGAGGGTTCCCTTTTTATAGTCCTTGATAGCCGCCGAAAGGATTTCGGAAGCGCTGGCGCTGTACTCATTAATCAGAACGGTCATGGGCATTTTAAGCTCATTGGCATCGGATCGTTCTTCCTCACGATGCCCATTTCTGTCTTCGGTGTATACAATCAGCCCGGACGGGATAAGCATATCCGCCATACGAACCACCTGGCCGTAATCTCCACCGGGGTTGTTCCTCAGGTCGATGATCAAACCCTTTGCGCCGCTCCGGATCAGGGCATTCACATGGTTTGCAAAGTCCATCGCGATGTCTTCGTCAAACAGCTTCAGCTGAACATAACCAATTTTGTCCTCCAGCATTTCACTTTCAATATAGACCAGGTTGATGACCTGACGAACGATATCGAAGGTAATGTAATCATTGATTTCAGGCCGGTAAATGATGACCTCCACATGGGTTTCAGGCACCCCGCGGATTTTCTGGACGATCAGATCCGAATCCTTGATGCCGGTCACGTCCTCCCCATCCACCTTGACAATTTTATCTCCATTGCGCATGCCTGCCGCTTTCGCGGGAGAACCGGCAAAGGTTTCGGAGACGGTCAGAATCTCGTCCTCATCCATAAAAACCGTAACACCGATGCCCACATAGGTGCCTTCGGCTTTTTCCCTGAAATCCCTCATTTGTGCGGGGGTATAATAGACCGTATACGGATCCTCCACGGCATCGGCCATGCCCCGGATGGCACCCTCCAGCAGTTTGTTTTCATCTACCTCCTGATAGAAGTTTTTCATCAGCCTGGATTTTACCTGATTGAAATTGATGATGTTTTCTCTGGAAACATCCTGGCTGAACTGCACATTATACTGCGGATTCAGAAGATTGATAAAGGAATAGGCAAAAAAGCCGGCCGCAAAAAAAGCGACTGCGACTAAAACGCAAATGATGGCAAATAACCAATACCGTTTTGATTTCATATGCACACCTCGTTCATCCATCTGTCCTATCCATGAAATGGAGGTTTTATCCATTCAGAATATTGTATCATAACATAAGTATATTTTCCAAATTCCCTGAGAATGTCTTCACTGACAATAATAAATACCCGGTTCCCCGGGTATTTATTTAGTTCATTTCATCCTCTGTTTAAATAGGTTGTAATATTTTCTCCGCTTTTTCGGGGTACATACCCGGAAAAAGAATGCGTTGATGGATTTTACGGACGTTCCATCCAAAAACTTACGGTTTTTTCACATATTCCAGCGGGTTCTTGTGTTCTCCGTTTACCCTGACCTCAAAATGCAGATGTGGCCCTGTTGCAGTACCGGTTCTTCCCGCTTTGGCGATTTGCTGCCCCACTTTCACTTCCTGGCCGACCTTTACAAGGGTGCCCCGGTTGTTGATATGGGCGTACAGCGTCGTAATTCCTCCTCCATGGTCTACGATGATACAATTACCATAACCGCCATTTTTACCTGTATAAATAACAGTACCGTCGCCTGCTGCGACAATCGCTTCATCCATATAGGATCCGATATCGATACCCGTATGCATTTTCCATACCTTGTAAACCGGATGGAGCCTGTTGCCGTACCCGGATGTGACGTGCGTGGCGGTGGGCATCGGCCACTTCAGATTTCCTCCGCGGTATACGCTGCCTGATATCTGCGCCTGCTTGATGAGGGCTTCCAGTTCATCGGATCTCTTTTTCAGTTCTTCTTCTTCCTCTTCATATTGTTTCAGGCTTTTTTGATCAGCCTTGATTTCCTGATTAAGCGCAGACCGGGAAATCTCTTTTTCCTCGATTTTCTGCACATACTGCTGTATCTGTTTAACGGCATTATCCATCTCATATTGCTTCTGTGCCTTTAAATCCTCAATCTCCTGTTGCTTCGCCTCCATACATTCCAGCAGGCTTTTGTCATTATCGGCAATCAGCTGCATCAGGCGCAGACGTATAAAGAACTCGTTGATGCTGCTGCTTTTTAACAGCTCATCCAGCTCCCACACGGCGGAGGATTTTTTATACATCACGCTCAAGCGTGTCTTAACCAGCTCAAGCTGTTCGGCGTATTCCTTTTCGGCTTGTGCGATCGCGTCATCCAGGGATAAAATGGCTGATTCCAGCAGCTGAACCTGCTGTTCGACCTGTTGCTTTTCCAGCCCGAGATCCTCAAGCTGTTTCACAACCTCGTCCCTTTTTTTCTTGTTCCAGTTGAGATCTTTTTCAACTTTTTTAATGTCTTTAGCCAGGCTGGTTTTCTGTGATTCCGTTTGCTTCAGCTTTTTCTCATAATCGGACAAGTTGCTGGCTGCACTTTGTACGGTAAAACTACCTACCAGCAAAAAAGCAAAGAAAAGGCACACCATGCGTTTCATCATTTGTAAATGTTCCCCCCGATTTCTCAGCATTTTCAACCTCCGGCAAAACCGTCCCCTGAATTCGCAGGGGCACTATATATTTCGGCAGTGCACGAAACCCTTATTAGCGTTTTATTCCAGCATAACTACACCTGAAACCATTATACACAAACAAGCCCTAAACATTCAAGTGTTTTCGCACCGAAATCACACTGCCGGCAGCACCCATGACCATACCGATAATGATATATACAAAAATAATTGAACCGCTGATGGTCTCAAGGGATACCATCCTGAGAATGTTGCTGATTCCCTGTTTGACTGCTTCTGCGTTCACATACTTCTCCACTTCAATATAGAGGTAGCTTGTAGCCACAAATGACACAATCGCCCCCAACAGGCCGATGATCATCCCTTCAATGATAAAGGGCCATCGGATGAACCAGTCGTTTGCGCCTACATATTTCATGATGCCAATTTCCTTGCGCCTTGCGTAAACCGTCAGTTTAATCGTGTTGGCGATGATGGAAACCGAGATGACCAGTAGCAGCACCAGAACAACCATCGTTCCCACGTTCACCCACCGCAGCACCAGGCTCATTTTTTCAAGGGCATCTTTCGGGAAGGTTATTTCACTAATCCCTTGCATTTTGCCCAGTTCAGAGGTGAAAGCCGCGCTGTCCTGGGGATTTTTCAGATAAATTGTGATCTTCTCCTGCAAAAAATCCGGCGAAAGATCCTCAAGCAATGAGGAATTGTCAAGCCATTGGGCAAATTCCGAAAACACCTGCTCCTTGGACAGACGAATATAGTTTCTGACCCTATCGTCGTT